>NZ_JNKH01000004.1:0-202105 GCF_000701985.1 Butyrivibrio sp. WCE2006
TCTGGTTATCTCTATCCTCCAATGTTTGCCTGAGAAAATCTCTTTCCAGTCGACCGAATTCGGCATGTACACCTCGTTCAAACTCTGCCATTCGGGTAGGCTCTTTTGCAAAATCCTCACGTAGCTTTATAAGATTTTCTTCCACATTTTCCCAAACTTGTTTTATACTGTCCATAAGGACACCTCCCGTGCTTTTTGTTTTGGCCAACAAATACCTTAACACAGAAGGTTGTCCTTTTTATTTATGTTGTGCACAATTCTTGTGCTACATTCTATCAATCCTACAAAAACTTTACCCTAGCCCATGTAATCACATGGCGCCTTGAATTACCGTCTTCGTCTTTCCAAGCCTGTTTCCTGATAGAATTTAGATTTTTCATCATACATTCTGGAATCGGCTTTCTTCTTTAATTCATCTATAGTGTCACCCGGATAATCCCTATGGGCGGCGTAGCCGATAGATAATGCAAGACTGTTATTATAATTGCCTTTCCAGGAGGATGCTGCTTTCTTGATCTTTTTGTCTATTTCTGAAATATTATATGAATGTATGACGGCGGTAAATTCATCACCACCTGTTCTGTAGACTTTTCCAAAAGTTCCGAGGGCAGATGAGATACATTCTGCGGCAGCTTGTATAAGCTCATCACCTGCATCATGCCCAAAAGTATCATTTGTATATTTCAATCTGTTGATATCGATTGAAGCAATCACAAAATCATCCTCTAGCGGCTCATCCTTGTACCTGGCAAGATCGTTATCAAGGCTTCGTCTGTTAAAAAGCTGAGTCAGTTCATCAGTCAGAGAAATACGGATCAGATGCTCCTCACGATTTTTATCCATATTGATATTCTGAACGGTATATACGACAAGATAAGGGATACCGTTTTCGTAGGATTCAGCATTAATATACTGGGCGCGAAACCATCCGGTATCAACATTTACGAACTCACCATAAATAAATCTTTTTCCTGTCAGTCTTTTTTCCAGTGTCCTGAGATTGGTAAACTCAAGAAATGCGTCAAGATGCTCCGGGGATACATGCTTTTTAATCTTGTGATTCATCACGGTATGAGCATGCTTTTCAAAATCCAGATCGTGATAATTGTAGGACTGATCGCTTAATGACATCTCTTTCATTGATTTAAGGTCAATCAGGTTCACGTTATCATAAATCTCAGTCATAGAAAAAAGAATGGACATCTGCTCATTCAACCTTTCAGCATAGTCTGATACTTCTTTATTTTTAGTTAAAAGCACAGTGAAATAGTCATAGAGAATTCTTGTTATGGTAAGGCCTCCTACAAGCATTATTATCGTTTCAATAGTGTAGCCAAGCATAGTATTTTTGAAGTACTCAAAGGGAGTATTGAAATCGGAATTAATACTTGCGTTGTGAGGAGCTATAAGCCAGGTGGAAATCAGCATGGCAAGATAATTTGTTATTAGTGAAAAATAGAACATTATCGGTTCACTAAAAAGTATGCTGAGAAGAGGAATAAAGAACCAGGTAATATGAATGTGAATATGCTTATATACCATGAACATCAAAAGAAGCTCCATGGATACAATTGCATAATATCCTGCGAACTCTGAGTAGGGCCATTTTGTTATTAGTAATTGATGTATGAGTGCAAGCAGAAGCATGCAGGATGAAACTGCGAGACATGTAAAATATGTAGCTTCTGCAAAAACACCAAAATAAATGCCTGCTGCAATTGCAGGACCAGTCAGAATACAGAACCAAAGTACAGTATTCAAATATCTATTTACAAGCTTTCTATTGTCACGAAGAAAAGCCTCGTAACTATTTATTCCTATAATATGCTTTTTGATTTCCGAAAAGCTCATTCTTTCCATTTAATTCACCTGCTGGTACCGATAGGTTATTGATAACATTTTACACTAGAGGATTGTAAAAAAGGCTTATATATCAAATCTTTTAGAGAATATTTAGAAATTAAGGTGAGGAAAACGCAAAATAATGATATGAATCGAGGTCATGAAATAATACTTCATTTCTGATTAGATTTTATGAAAATTTAATACATCACGGCAGAAACCATCAGGCCCTACATGTTATGATTTGAAAAGAGGTTTTTGTTGTGTTTCTTATGTGTCTTATGTATTTATGGGGTGGAACCATCATGACGAAGTCATGATTCGGAATGGTTCCAACCGATTGGGCAGGATTACGAAGTAATCATGCGGTACATATGATGAAGAGAGAGGGAAAAAGAATGAAGAAGAAAAGATTATTTCAAAGGCAATTGATTTGTATGATTTTGTCACTTATTCTTGTGATGTTTACTGCATGTGGAAGTGATAGCGGCGCTGATGATCCAAACCTTGGTTTATATGAAGCCACCACAGCCAATATGAGTGGATTTGAATTAGGGGTTAAGGATGTTTTCGAGGATGGCTTTTCAATAGAATTAAAGAAGAACGGGAAGGCACACCTTCAAAGTGGAGATGAGGGAGGCGATTTTAAGTGGACCCTTGAAGGCGAAACATTCCATGGTGAAGGAGGCGGAGCCACTTTTGACGGGACCCTTAAAAATGGAGTTATGGTTCTCGAAAATGTTGAGGGATCCGGAGTCACCCTCACACTTGAGTGCAGTGACATAATTGCCTCATTAAAAGGAAAAGAAAAAGCTGTTTCATCAGAGGAGAGTGATAATCAGACAGCTGAGGTTCCTGAGACCATAGAAGAGGAAATGACAGCTACCACTGATAGCGTAGAGGATAACGGATTAAATATAAGCCTTGATTCAAAAAGCTCTGTAAGCGGATATTATGATGCTATTGCAGCTTCAGTAAATGACAGGGACGAGGTTTATATTGAACCCGGAGAATACCTGAATGTAAATGACGATGGTTCACTCAGCATGTATGTTGCGGAGCAGAATCTTGAGTTTGCTACAACAATAGAAGACAACAAATTTTATCTGAACGGAGACACCAAGGTTGGAGAAATAGCAGAGGATGGCAGCATCACTCTTAATCTCTCCGATGATGTCAAATATGTTTTTGCAAAGGAAGGCAGTGAAAAGTGGAATGAGTGGCAGGCATCCCTTGAAGAGAATACAGAATATGAAGAGAATGAAGGGTATGCTGTAGCAGAATATGATTTTAATGAAGCTGTTAAACTGGTGGGTGATTACGAAGGTTTCATGCTCTATAGGAATGATGCATATTTTAATGGGAAATCCTTTGAGAATATCGGAACCAATGCCTTTGCAAGAATTGTAATAGATCCAATGGGAAAGCCCCAGGTTTATATTCGCACCATAATGAATGATGCTTCTAATGTAAAGAACCTGGATGCAGAGTTCAGGGACGATGGATGGCTTACCGTTACGGGAACAACAGGTACAGATAACGGTGATAAGGAGTGGACAGCCATAATAAGCCCGGCTGTTGGAAATGCTCCACTTAATATTGATGCAACATTGACATCAGATTATGAAACTGTTTTCTTTACACTGTTTCTGAAACCCATTAATTCAGATTGGGATTACAGTTATCTTGATGATGATATAACAGAGGATGTGTTTAATAATTTTGTCTACAATCTGCAGATAGCTGAAGGAGATCAGATTGAGGATAAGCTGCAGTTTTATCAGAATTATTGGGATAAGAAGCATAAGGAGGGTGAAACCTTTACCATGATCACGGATCAGATGCCGGATCCGTCACTGCTCAATTTATATAAGTAAAACCGTCTTTCAGGCCAACCGGCAATGACATTAACAAGGTGGCAGTAAATAACATATCTAAAGGTCTATTATGCGTATGTATAATAGGCCTTTTTATTTTGAATAAATATTATCTATTTTTAATTCATAGTTTATAAATCTATAACTTGTGTATGTAAAAATGTAAGAGAGGCACATTTTTGTTATTGCCATCATGTTTTTTATAAAGATACCGAATTATTTATAAAGTTATCTTGTATCAGGAAAGGTTAATTTGAAGAATATGATAACTTCTCACAGGGTTTCAAAATTATCTCTAATGGTGAAAAGGCTGCTGGCTATGTTTATTGTTGTTGCCTTGATGGCCTCACAGGCAGGATGCGGCAATATCATAAGTTCAAAAAAGAAAGAAATGATCTTTGCAACAGGAGGAACATCCGGAACATATTTTTCTCTGGGTGATGCCATGGCAAATATTCTGAATACCAAGCTTTCAAACAGTACCCTTGCTATTTATTCAACGGGAGGTTCAGGAGAGAATATCAGGTTGATTTCTGAGAGGAAAGCTGACCTTGCAATAGTTCAGAATGATGTAATGTACTACGCCTATACAGGGACAGACTTATATGCTGATAAGGGAACATTTACAGAGTTCTCAGCAGTAGCAGGAATTTATGACGAGTGTGTTCAGATAGTAACATGCAGGGATGATATACATACCGTAGATGATCTTCGTGGGAAAATAGTTTCCGTTGGAGACTCGGGATCCGGAGTGGAGTTCAATGCAAGACAGATCCTGAGTGCATATGGGATGACCTTTTCTGATATACATGCTGAAAATTCTTCATTTGCCAACAGCGCTGATAATCTTGCAGATGGATCTATTGACGCTGCTTTTATTGTTGCAGGACTTCCTACAAAAGCAGTAATGGATTTGTCTGAGAAAAATGCTGTGCATCTGGTTGCTATAGATGATGAACATGTAAAGATTCTTCAGGAGAATTATAGCTTTTATACAAGATCAACTGTTCCTGACGGAACATATCCGGGACTAAATGAAAGTACTGACACAGTTTCAGTAAGGGCTACACTTATAGCTTCAAACAGGTTGGAAAGAGATAAGGTTTATGAACTTCTGACCCTTCTGTTTAGTGAAAAAGAAAAGATTTCTGCAGGAGAGAAAAATTTTTCGACCTTTGAACTTGAGGACTCTCTTAAGGGAATAGATATTCCATTTCATAAAGGTGCCCGGAAATACTATGAGGAACAGGGTGTGGAGGGATTCTGATTGTTAAGAAATATACTAAAAGGAGAAACCTGTGCCGGTTGCAGAATATGCTGTATCTATGATGATTCTGATGTATGGGACGCTCCGGGTTTTACTGAGAAGGAATTTAGTAAAGCTAAAGATAAGACAGAAGCATTATTTAGCCAAAGAGACGATGGGCTTTATTATCTTCAAATGGAAAAGGACAGCGAGGGTATTTATACCTGTCCCTGCTTAAGTGATAAAGGCTGTACTTTAGGTGAAGATAAACCCTTTCGCTGCAGATTGTGGCCTTTGTATCTTATAAATACTGAGCACGGCTTAGGAATAGCACTTTCTCCGGTTTGTCCGGAGGTGTGGAAACGTAAAAGTGAAGATATTTTTGAAGGCATACGGGATCAGATACCGTTTCTGTTGGAGACGGCAGGAGAAGATCCTTCGCTTGTCGAAAAGTGGAATCCTGAATACAGAATGATAGCACTTCCTGATGAAGCCGGTGTTTATCATTATATTCCTGATGAAGAGGGAACGGAAATCCATTTGCATCTAAGAGATATGTCCGTAACAGAATTGCAGAATCTGTATAAAGAAGAGTTTGTTTTTGATTTTCCTGAAGATGAATTAAAAAAGCTTGATCTTATGATTGATCTTAAAAACCAGGGAAAATACGTTACATATGCTTTCTTTGACAGAGGTGTATATGTGGGCTATGCGCTTTTTGACATTAACCCTACAGGCAAAAAAATATATCTCTTTGATTATCTTGGTGTCACACCTTCTCTTAGAGGCAAAGGATATGCGACCATGATACTTGATTTAATAAGGGCACATTTTGCCGGCAAGGTATCTTTAGCAGGAGAAGTGGAAGACCCGTTTATGACGGATGATCCGGAGATAAAGAGAGATAGAGAAAGACTTATGAATTTCTATATCACAAACGGATGGCAGGATACAGGGATTTCGATGTTTTTGTTTGATGTGGACTATCGTATTTTATATTATCCCAGCGGGGAAGCGATAGAACCTATGGAACTTGTGGATTATTATCGGAGACATTTTATTGATATGGTGGGAGAAGAGGAGTTTGAAGGTAACATGAGGATAAATTCTATAACGGAGATATAAGGATTTTATGTATATTGATAAGTTAACGTTACTAGCTGAAGAAGACAAGGAAAGGATTATTGAACTTGGATATTCGCCTGTTACTGTAAATGATAAGGCAATATTTGATCCATATTATGGAAAAATGAATGAAGACTGGTCATCCCCTATGAGTTTTATGGCAATGATCGCATGGGAAAGTGTACTCTCCTTTTATTATAAGAAGAGCAATGATTATCTTACCTTATTAGGCTGGGATGCCTCAGATGGCAGAATGACAATGCTGCCGCTAATCGGACATTATGACGAATCGTCTGTGAAAGATGCTTTTTATGAAGCAAGAGAGGATCATGAAAAGCTCGGTTACAGTCTCAATATCACTGATATGAGAGAGTGGATGAAACCGTATTATGAAGGAATTCCGGATACTAAGTGGGAAAAGAAAGAAAGTGATTCATTTTACGACTATGTTTATGATAGCAGATACTTTGATTCTTTCAGTGGCAAGTCCGGGCAGAATCTTAGATTTTTTCTGAAGAACTATGATTACACAGTGGACGAAGTTACTCCGGAGGATCTTGATACACTTAAGGATTTTATCAGGGCTAACTGGTGCTCGGTTAAGGATTGTTCTTATTGTAATTATGGATGTTCAATCAATTGTCTTGAACAGATTGTGCCTGTTCTTTCTGAGCTTAATGGCTTTGGGATAATTGTGAGGATAGACGGAAAAATTGCCGGCTTTTGTATAGGTTCAAGGAGTGGGAATCAGTCAATACTTCATTTCCAGACTACTGCCGGCAACTATAAGGGACTTGGGGTATTCATGTATTCAGAGTGCAAAAAGCGCTTCCTTTCGGGAATTGATAAGATAAGTCTTGGTGAGGATATGGGTATTTCCGGAATCAGGACTTACAAGCAAAGACTTGCCCCTCATGAATGGATACCCAGGTTTGAATATGATCTTAAGGACTGAAAACATTTTTTGAAAAGAGAACAGCCATGAATAAAAAAATAATGAATAAAAAGAATTACATTATTGCCGGAATTGTGGCCTTTATTTTCCTTATCATATTTTCATTTAGCAGGGAATATCTGATGGTAAGCCCTTTTGATGAATTACCCTACGAGGGCATAATTTATGCAACTCTGGATAATGAGGGGAATACTTATGTTTTAGATAAGGCAGGCCAAAGGTTGTTGAAGGTTTCACCTGATAACAGGCTGATATGGAAAAAGGAGGCATTTTCAGGGCTGTTCAATGGGATAAAAAAGGTTGTCACTTCGAACGATCATATCTTTCTTCTGGATGTTGAGAGCGGTGAAGGAATACGTATTAAAGGTGAGAGCATAGTTGAGCTTAATTCAAGAGGCAAAGCTATTGAAACTGTTGCAAAATTTCTCTACTCTGAGCTTACAATTCAGCAGCACATAGTAGGGATTTTTCCTATGGGAGAGCAGGGAATTGCTTATATATATAAAACGAATGACAACATACGTCTTTTAGTACCGGGGGAGAGTGAGACCACATATCCTCTTAAGGGAGCAGGTATCTTCTTAAGAAGCAGTGCTTTTGATTCAAGCACGGGAACTGTCTATTACAGCACCTATGATGGGAAAATCAAGAGATATGTTGATGGTGTTAATGATAAAGTGCTCTATGACAGCACCTCTTCAGACGCTTTAAGCATTCCTGCTGATCTTAGTTTTTCTGATGGAAAATTATATGCTACTGATATCGGTCTTCGATCAGTAATAGTTGTTGACACCAAGAGCGATGAAGTGTCTCTTATAGAAGAAGCCGGAAATCTGGTGGAAAAAGAGATAGCATATAGCCTTAATGCGGATAATGGACTGGCATGTGTGACTGATTATTCGGTCAAAAAATACCTTGGGAATAATGAATATGATTATTTTGTTTCCTGTAAACTGTCATCTTTGATCGTATTTAAGAGTATTATTTCAAAAATTTCGATTGTATGCTTCATACTGCTTGTTGTTGCCTTAGCCGCATCTATTGTTATTTATATCTTCAAAGAAAAGAGTATGTACGCAAAGATTATTCTTGGTATAGTGACAGGTTCATTTATAATCTCTGCTCTTTTGGTTGCAGTTCTTGTGCCGAGATTCCAGGAAGAAATAACGGAAGCTTTTTTTGAAAAGGCTGACCTTGTAAGCGACCTGACATCTGCCATGTTGCCAATAGAGTCATTATCAAGACTCAACAGTGCAGACGATTTCATGAACGAGGATTATCAGGAAATCAGGAATGTTGCAAGGAATGTATTTCTTACAGAATCTGAAAACTTGAGTGACCTGTATTGTGTTTTTTATCAGGTTGTGGATGGCATGTATGTTATGAGCTACAGTCTTACGGATATTGCAGGTGCTATTTACCCCTATGACTGGAGTATAGAAGGCTCTCTTGAGGAAAAGGTTCTGACCACTAAAGAGGGTGAGAGATACATGAGTAGCACCAGTGAAGGTGAGTATCTCTTTTCATATAAACCTCTCATAAACAAAAACGGGGATGCTGTAGGCATTATCGAAGTTGGTAAGGATATGGCTACATTTCGCCAGGAAGTAAATACAATGGTTATTGATGCTTTTATCAATACTATTGCTGTGACGGTGGTGCTTATCCTTTTCATAATAGAAATTGTTTATTTTGTTAAAGGCAGAAATGAATATAAAGAAAAGCTGGAGAATGGCGTGGAAGGCGCATCTCCAATGCTTCCCTGCGAGATTATGAGAATGGTTTCATTTCTTGTATTCTTCCTGACTAATTTAAGCACGGCATTTCTTCCGCTATATGCCATGGAAATATCTGAAAAATCATCAGCTATGCTTGCTCCTGAAATCATGGCTGCTATTCCTCTTTCAGCAGAGGTTATCACCGGTGCTGTATTTTCTGTGCTGGGTGTAAATATTATTGAAAAAATAAGTGAAAAGCGGACGATTATAATTAGTTCGGTACTTTTTACAGGAGGTTTTGTTCTGCGCATTATTCCAAACATATGGGCGCTTATTGTAGGTAATGCAATTATTGGTGTGGGCTGGGGGATGATACTTCTTGTAGCTACCTTGAGGATTACTAATCTTCCGGAGGAAAAAAGGGATATTGGTTTTTCCCAGTACAATGTGGCTTCGCTTAACGGTGTCAACTGCGGAGTTGTTTTCGGAGGATTTTTAGTTAACTGGATGAATTATCAGGGCGTGTTTATGATTTCGGCAGTCTTTAGTATTTCTATGCTTATTCTGACTTTGACATATTTTAATGACACAAAGACAGAAAAACTGGAGGAAGATGCAGAAGAAGAAAATGAACCGATCAAAGTGTTCTCGTTCGTTCTTAATCCTAAGGTATTTTCACTCTTATTTATGATAGTTGCGCCTATCCTTATGAGTTCATATTTCCTGAATTATATGTATCCTATTATAAGTTCTGGTTATGGACTTTCAGATACTTATATTGGTTATTCATATCTCCTGAACGGACTTTGCGTTATGTTCTTTGGCGAATTATTAACTTCCTTCTTCATCCGGATAAAGAGGAAACCGGAAGGTCTTCTTACGGCATCACTTCTTTATGCCCTGGCATTCTTCATTGTGATCCGGTTTGAGAGTATACCTGCTCTGTTTGCAGCTCTTGCGATACTTGGTATTTCAGATAGCTTTGGCCTGCCGCTGCAGTCAGGTTATTATACGGAATTGGATATTGTTCAGAAGTACGGGTACGACAAGGCTCTTGGTGTTTATAATCTGATCATAAATGTGGCGCAGTCCATTGGTCCGTTTGTATTCAGTTATGTACTGATTGCCGGAATGGGAAGAGGACTTACCATAGTCCTTATTACACTGGTTGTGCTTGCGTTCATATTCATTTTTATAGGGAAAACTGTTGATAAGAAAAGGAGCACCGTATGAGTAAAAAGGGATTTGGAATAGGAGTAAAAATCTGTTCACTAATTGCTGCTGCTATGTTGGTTTTGTCCGTTGTACTCATTGTATACAGCTATCTGGTACATAGGCAGAAGGTAGATGATTATTATGGAGAAAATGCTTCGCGACTGGCCTTATCACTTGCGAACCAAACCGATGGTGACTTTATCAGAGAACTAAGAGAATTGGTTGATGAAGAAGACTTTAAACAAGTGCGTGAAAAAGCAGTTGAGACAGGCGACTGGACTCTTGTTGATGACTATCTTGCGAAAAAGGGAATTAAAGAGAAATACGATAGTCTCTTGGCATCTTATGAAGGCTTTTTGAAAGATATGAATGTAAAATATTTGTATATTCATTCGATAGAAGGCCCAATAAGTGTATATCTTGTGTCTGCAACCGGTGGCCTCGAGGGACTTGGATTTATTGGAGATAATGCAGAAGAATTTGCGATGTATTCAACAAATGTCCATATCGATCCTGCAGTATCCAATATGGATAATGAATGGGTATGCTCTGCCTATGAGCCGATATTTGATTCTAATGGTAATGCAGTAAGTACTGTAGGTGTCGATATTGATATGAACCAGGTTGTGGGTGACAGACTGCACTTTTTGTATCGCATGGTAATCTGCGGGATAGTTATTACTTTGATCTTTGTGGCTCTGGGTATCTTAACTATAAGGAAAGTTGCTGTAATGCCTATTGAAGCACTTTCCAGGGGAACAAAATCGTTTACAAACGAAGAAACAGGCTATTCAAGGGAGAGTGTAATATCTCTTGATATAAATAGTAGAGATGAGCTTGAGGAACTATACACAGATATCAGGTCTATGCAGGTAAAGATTCTTGACTATATTGAAAATATTACAAGGATCACTGCTGAGAAGGAGAGAATCGGAGCAGAACTGAATGTTGCTACCCAGATTCAGGCGGATATGTTGCCGCGAATATTCCCTCCATTCCCGGAAAGAACGGAATTTGACCTATATGCTACAATGAGCCCGGCTAAGGAGGTAGGAGGAGACTTCTATGACTTCTTCCTTATAGATAATGACCATCTTGGTCTTGTAATTGCTGATGTATCAGGAAAGGGCGTTCCTGCAGCACTATTCATGGTCATTGCCAAAACACTTATTAAGAACAGAGCACAGCTTAGTAACTCTCCTGCTGAAGTACTTAGCTATGCTAATGACCAGCTGTGTGAGGGTAATGAAGCAGAGCTTTTCGTTACTGTCTGGTTTGCAATGATTGAAATTTCTACAGGAAAGGGGCTTGCTGCCAATGCCGGTCACGAGCATCCTGCTATAAGCAGGAACGGTGGAGAATGGGAGCTTGTTAAGTACAGACATTCACCGGCAGTTGCCACAATGCAGGGAATGAAATTTAAAGAGCATGAATTTGAGATTCATCCTGGTGACAGACTTTTTGTATATACGGACGGTGTAACAGAAGCAACCAATAGTCAGAATGAGCTGTTTGGTGAGGAAAGGCTTGTCCAGGCTCTTAATAAAGAGAAGGTGGATACTCCTGAAAAACTTCTTAAGAATGTCCGGGAAGATATAGATACGTTTGTAGGTGATGCACCGCAGTTTGATGACATAACGATGCTTGGAATTTATTGGAAAGCCTGAGATATCAGGCAATTTCTAATGTCGTTTACGACAAGTAAACAGAAATATTTATGAAGTAAAAATAACTTTAGATTAAAAGGATTGTTTCTTTAAGAGACAGTCCTTTTTAATTTGAGCAGAACACTTGGAATGGCATTTTTCACGAGCCTTGTCGGGACTGTTTAAACTATTCGTTTTTGATAATAAAGAAGCAATATATGAAAGGTAATACTAACAGGTCTGTGATATCATTAAAAAAATTTTGTTTTGAGTTTAAAAAGTGTATTGAGTTTGAGATACAGATAATTGAGAATAGATATTATTGAATATAAAGGGGAAATATTAGAATGTTTGAAGAGTATAAACTTTCACAAGTATTAGCGATAGATGAGTATTATCAAAACGCTCTTGAAAAGGATGTAGCTTATTTAAAGAGCATTGATCCTGACAGAATGCTGGCAGGTTTCTATGAAAATGCAGGCCTTGCACCAAAGAAAATGCGTTACACCGGTTGGGAGAACATGCTGATAGGTGGGCATACTATGGGACACTATCTCACGGCTGCTTCTCAAGGTTATGCTAATCCCGGGACAGCAACTGATGATAAGAAGGCTCTTATCGAGCTTATTAAAAAGATGGTGGATGGTCTTTATGAGTGTCAGCAGCATTCCAAGGGGAAGCCTGGATTTGTGTTTGGAGCAGCTATTCTCGATAGTAATAATGTAGAGCAGCAGTTTGATAACGTTGAGGAGGGCAAGACCAATATCATCACAGAGGCATGGGTTCCGTGGTACACCATGCATAAGATTCTGGACGGACTTGTTAACACATATATACTCACAGGCTATGAGACTTCACTTAAAGTAGCAGAGGGAATCGGAGACTGGAGCTATGGCAGGACATCCTCCTGGTCTGAGGATACTCATAGAACAGTTCTCGGAATAGAATATGGCGGAATGAATGATGCCCTTTATAAGCTCTATAAGCTCACAGGTAAAAAGGAGCATCTTGAGGCAGCACACGCTTTTGATGAGGATGAGCTTTTCAAAAAGATTCTGACAGGTGATGCAAATGTGCTTAATAACCGCCATGCCAATACCACAATTCCCAAATTCCTCGGTGCGCTTAACAGATATATGACTGTTGGGGAGTCTGCATCGGAATATCTTGAGTATGTTAAGGCATTCTGGGACATGGTGGTTACAAGGCATACCTATGTAACAGGCGGAAACAGTGAGTGGGAGCATTTCGGAGAGGATTATGTGCTTGATGCTGAGCGCACCAATTGCAACAATGAGACCTGCAACACCTACAACATGCTTAAGATGAGCAGAGATCTGTTCCGCATTACCGGGGATAAAAAGTATGCTGATTATTACGAAAATACCTGGATTAATGCCATCCTTTCTTCACAGAATCCGGAGGATGGAATGACCATGTACTTCCAGCCCATGGCTACGGGATATTATAAGGTATATGGACAGCCCTTTGATAAATTCTGGTGCTGTACGGGAACTGGTATGGAGAATTTCACCAAGCTTGGTGACAGCATATATTTCAAGGATGAAGAAGGTATTATCGTTAATCTCTATGTGTCATCAGAGGTCACTGACGATGAAAAGAAAATATCCATCCGTCAGGACACAAAGATACCGATGGAAAACACAGCATTATTTACTATCAGCTGTGAAAACGAGAGTCTCTTTAGTTTGAAATTCAGAGTTCCTGACTGGGCAAAGTCCTACACTTGTAATGTTGTAGGGAGCGAAGATACCTTCGAAGCAGGAACCGATGGATATATTGAGATAAAGAGGCAGTGGAATGACAAAGACCAGGTAGAGATCACTTTTGAGATGATGACTGTGGCAAAAACTCTGCCTGATTGTGATAACGTATTTGCATTTAAATACGGTCCTGTTGTTTTATCTGCAAACCTTGGTACTGAGAATATGGTTGATGGTACTACAGGTGTTGATGTTACCATTCCTACAAATAAGATTGCAGGAAATGAGTATCTCACGATAAATGAAGGCAGCGTAACTGATTTTGTAAGTAACATAGATAAGCATATGGTAAGGGAGAACGGAACACTTAACTTCAACTTAACAGGAACTGACAGAGATCTTCAGTTCACACCTCATTATAAAAAGACAAGGGAACGTTACGGAATATACTGGTATCTTTTTGATGACAGCAATTCAGATACAGATGAGGTTGAAAAGAGAAAGGCGGAAGAGGCTCGCAGAGAGAGCATCATCGATACTGTACAGCCTGGATACGGACAATACGAAAATGACGAACTTCATGCCATGGAGGACAATGGTTCTGTAGGAAGTACAGCACAGGGGACAACAAGAGCAGCAACTCCAAATGGAAGCTTCACCTATCACATGAAGGCTGTGGAAGGCGCAGATCTTCTTTTAGAGGTACATTACCTTAGAGAGGATAACGGCAAGCAGATTTGCATAAGGATTGGTGATGAGACCATTTTTAATGGCAAGCTTCATTACACAGGAAGAGAAGAGGAGTATTTTGTAGAATATCCCATTTCAAAAGAAATTATTGCTAAAGCTCTTGAGCACAGAACTGTGGGTGGAAGTGAAGTCTTTACGGTACCTGTTACATTTAGTGGCTCATTCGTAATCGAGTCAGCAAGAATATTTGGATTTGTATATATGAGAAAGTAAGAAATAGTAATTCCTGCCACTATTGGCTAAACGGCCGGTAGTGGGAGGATTTTTTGAGGCTTTAAAGTTACTGTTCAGACAGCTCTGCGCACTTGCTGCGCTGAGCGTGAGAATGTTCTACGTCTTGAATATAGGATTTGCCCCTTTGCCGAAGGCAACTGGAATGGGCAAATCCAGTTGCTGTGAGCACCGTAAGGTGTGAACAGTAACGCTTTAAAATCTGGCAGTAATTGGAGATAATATAAGAAGGTAAATTGACAAGCGCAGGGGGATGTGGGAAAAATGGATATTTCATATAAAAAACTTACAGATACAGAATTAGACTGTTTTATCAATATGAGGATTACACAGCTGACTGAGGAATATACATCCACAGGCAGGACTGTGCCTGAAGGTGTTGACCTGAAGGCAGCATTATATGACTATTACAACAGACATATGGCTGATGGGACATTTGTTTCATGGCTTGCCATGGATGGAGATAAGATTATAGGTACAAGTGGCATGTCTTTTGTTGAAAAACCGCCGTATTTTACCTGCACAACAGGAAAACTCGGGCTATTGTCAAGCATGTACACAGATCCTTATTACAGGCGAAAAGGAATAGCAAAAGAGCTGCTTCACAGAGTTGTAGAAGAGGCCAGAGCTTACGGATGCGGAGCAGTTCACATTACTGCTTCCGATATGGGAGTTAAACTCTACACCGCCTATGGCTTTAAGCATAATGGTAACTTTATGCAATATAGCCTTTAAATGCGGGGGATTCTGTTTAGTATATTTGATAGAAAAATCAGTGGTAAAAGGCGTTGCATGGCAGCGCCTTTTTTCACACTTAAAAATGGTCGTTTCACATAGAATGCATATTAAAATTAAGTGACCAGGCCTAAAATGAAACTGGAGGATTAGACCATTATGAGAATAGCTATATGTGATGATGAAGAAAAAGTAAGACAGATGCTACTAATGAAAGTTAGAACTTCATTTCCGGAAGATTTAATAGAGACTTTTGAAAATGGTGAGGAGCTTCTTAATACGAGAGAAATACCTGATATTCTCTTACTTGATATAAAGATGCCAGGGATTTTGGGCATGGAAGTGGCGAGAAGGCTTCGGGAAAGAACTGATAAAACGGTGATTATTTTTATAACCGGAGAAGAGAGGTTTGTCTTTGATTCCTTCGATGTGCATGCTTTCCATTATCTGGTGAAGCCGTTTTCTGATGAAAAGCTGCAAGAGGTGCTTGGAAGCGCGAGAGCAGAGGCCATTAAACAATCTTTATCTAAGGGCAGGACAGGTCATGAAAAGAAGTATGTCATGGTCAATTCCAAAGGAACCCATGTCCGCATCTGCCTTGATGATGTGATATATGCCGAAGTATTTAACTCCAAGGTCGTCGTACATGCTACAGATTCAGATATTGAATATTATGGGAAACTGACTGATTTGGAGAAAATTGCCGGCGATGATTTTTTCAGGACTCATAGAGCTTATCTTATACATTTGAAATATGTAAAGAGTTATGACGCATCAAACGTCTACCTGAAAAAAGGGCAGGTTCTTGTCTCAAAGCAGAATTATCCTAAGCTTGTGCAGAAAGTGCTTGATTATAACAGAAGAGAGGGGCTTTTCTGATTATGGATATGGAAAAATACTGGGATATTGCAAATATGGCATTTAGAATCATGAATCTTATAGTAAATGCCGGAATGATGAGCATATTTGTGAAGCCATTTTTACGTGAAAAAAAGAACCGATATGTGGTTATGACAGCGTTCTTTTTATCAATGCTTCTGCTGTTACTTATTCCTTATGAGATAAGCAGCAGTGTAGCCTATGGGATAGGAATAGTTGCCTCATTTTCATTATGCACTGTTGCAGACAGATATAATCAGCTGCAGAAGATATTTCTGGCTGTGAGTTCCTACCTGATCCTGTGGATTGCATCCGGAGTAATAAATGAGCCATGGAATCAGATATGGAAACTGACATTAGGCAAAATTCCGGATGAGCGAATCGGATTACAGTTTGCTGCATTTATAGTTTTAGAAGCATTAAATATTGTCCTTGAAAATGCAGTCCTCTATTTTATGATAAAGCTCCTGCACAGAGTTTATAAAAATAAGCAGGAAATCATGACCGCAAAGGAACTGTTTCTTCTTCTTTCACCATATCTGTCGATAGCATCAGGATATTGGGTGATTCAGTTTTTGACAAACGTTTATGAGATGGATACTTCTGTCTATTTGTGGAATGAGCACACAATTTACAGGGGACTTGTAGCCGGGTATCAGATTCTTTCATTTGCAGCGATTGTGACAGGTGTTATGTCCTATGGATGGATCAAGGAATCCGAGGAGGACAGGATTCAGAGAGCTGTGATCGCCGGACAGATAAAGGATATGAAGGATCATGTTGATAAGATCGAGGGTCTTTATCAGGGAATCAGAAGCATAAAACATGACATAAATAATCACATTCTTGTGCTGGAAGAACTGGTTGCTACGGGAAATGAGAAGGATGCAAAGGAGTATCTGGAAGCTATAAAAAAGGATTTTGCGGAGAGCGGAAGTCTGGTTAAAACCGGTAATCCTGTTACGGATGTGATCATATCTGAAAAGCAGAAGGATGCATTGGATAAAGGTATGGAGTTTTCAAGTAGTTTTGCTTTTCCTCAAAATGTAAATATTTCCACTTATGATATCAGCGTTGTACTTGGAAACATACTCTCCAATGCTTTTGAAGCAGCACATAAAAGTGCAGAGAAAAGGGTAAATCTATCTTCTGTCATGAAGGGGCAGATATTTTTTATTGAGGTCAGGAACAGTTTTGACGGTGCTCTTTTTATAGATGAAGCCACAGGGCTTCCTAAGTCAAATAAAGATCAGAATCAGGGACATGGATATGGACTTCGTAATGTTAAGAAGGTGGCAGAGAAATATTTTGGGACGATGGAAATCATTCGGAATGATGATGAAGTCAGAACCACAGTAATGATGGTTATGCCATCATAAAGTAAGCGTCAGATTTATCTGCCGCTTACTTTAGAGCCTCCGGTGGATAGAAGAATTGTCCATTCACACTGGAAAAAAGCCCATTCACACAATTCCTATAAACATAAAGAAATGGCATTCCGAAGCAGAAAGTAAGATAGTAGTTTACTTTTTCATATATACAAGGAGGTATTGTGATGGCTATAACAAATGTGATGACGCAGTCACTTATTTCTGCGGGTAATACTATGAAACAGATTCAGCTTCAGCAGAGTGTCAGAAAAGAACTCAAAGGAAAAGCCGGTGTTCTGGATTCTGAGATAAAAAGAGATGAAGCTTCAGGTGCTGATACGACAGCAAAGAAGGAAGAACTTGCTGAAACTGAAAAGAAAGTGGATGACATTGCAAGCAAGCAGATGAGTCAGATGTCAGAGATGAACAAGGATATGAAGGAAGCTGCCAAGGCTGATGCAGAGGAGCAGAAGAGAAATGAGAAGCTTGAAGCCCAGAGAGAGGCTAAGCATGCGGAGCAGAAAAAGCAGGCAGAGAAGATTCAGGAGAAGAGTGCGGAAAGAGCTGCAGAGAACGAGATTAGGCTGGAAGCCGCAAGAGAGAATGCCGCAGCAGAAGGCACAGATACAGCATCTTTGGGCGATACAAATGTGAAGACAGTAGTTGTTGGCGGCGCAAAGACAAAGGTTATTTCAGAGTCAAATCATGCTACGAAGATACCGCATATAGATGAAAAAATCACGCCACCATCATCAGCGGAGATATCGGTATCAGTTTCAGATGCCGGTGGACACAGTGTTGATGTTAAGGCATAAAACGTTAGGAATGTGAATGAAAAGGTGGCGATGGTTATGTATGGATTTGAACATGAGATAAGAGGAAATACTGAGCGGTACGTCAAGAAGCTATATGACTTAAGCGGTAATCATGTTGGAACAATTTCTATATCCAGACCTCGTAAAACTTCTTCAAATGGAAAGAAAAAAAGACCTGCATGTTACAGTTTCAAACAGGTTTCTTCACAGGTACTAAGTGCGAAGACTTCTTCCAAGGCTGCCCAGGTATCAATGAGCATCCGCATGAAGATTGGTATGCTGAAAAAGCAGCTGAAGAATGGTGATGTTGACGAAGAAGAAATCGCAAGGGCTATACTTCATGCAGAGATGGTTCAAAGAGCATGCGATAAGAAACGCAAGAATTTAAAGATGGAAGAAACAGCAGAGCGGAACATGGAGTGTGAGGAAGAGTTGCCTGCAGAACCTCAGGATTCTATGGAAGATGTTAAATCGCAGGAAGAAGTTCGTGAATTGGAGCAGGAAGAGTTTAAAGCTCTTATGGAAAAACTGGAACTGTCCGAAGATGAAATGATGGAGATGGCAGAGGAAACAGCTGAATTTGATGAGGAACTTGACGAAATGGAAGAGGCCCTTTCAGGGGCAATGACTCCTGAGGATCTGGAGCAGCTGAAGGTAAAGCACCGCAGTGATGAAGCAAGAGATATCTTGAAAGCAGACCTAAAATATCTTAAGGCTCTTTTTGACAGGCTTCAGTCTGAAAAGGAAAATGTGGGAAAAACGGTAATGTCCTCATCCGGATCAGACAGCGGAGTGATGCTTTCACTTGGTGGATCTGATGTGCCAATCATGACCAGTGAAACTGCTCAGGCAGATGTGGGGAGCGTAGTGGATACTGAAGTCTGAACCATTTGATAAACCGCTGTTAAGAAACAAGGATGGTGCTTATGAACATGCTTGATGAGACCATGGAAGAACTTGAAGACCTGGCAGAGGCTTCGGAAGAACTTATGGAAGAAACTGAAGATATTGCGGACCTTGAGACGGCAGAAAACCCGGAAGTTACAGAAGAACTGGAAACAGTGGAAGGTGACCAGTTAAAAAGTAAGGCTCCATATGGAATGACTGAAGAGGAAAAGGAGAAACTGCTTACTCATTACAAGAGAATCGATTTGAAAGTGTAATTATGCGCATGACCGTAATAGGAAGAATTGACGCAAAGCATCGACACAAAGCGGCATAGTATTTCAGCCTATTTGTCCTGCTACCATTTGGGGCTTCCTGAATAGTAGCATAGTAGTTCATTCACTATAATAATAAATTGAAATTAAAGGTGCGTAAGTTTTTCGATACGCACCTTTATTGTATTTAGTCCATTCACTACAAAAAAGTGACTATTCATGACAAGCAGTTTATGTGACATAACAATAGTCGATATAATTGTTTAGAAACTATATATTCCCGAAAACAATATGTATTAGAAAATGAGAGTTGATATGATTCAGAAAAATACTAAGTTGAAAATCGGCATCTGTGATGATGAAGCCGGTTCCAGACAGTTGATTATTACATATTTATATGAAATGAATCCTGAAATTATGGTGAAACAATTTTCATCCGGGGAAGAGCTGCTGGAAAAAGCGGACATCGATACACTGGATGTTTTGTTTCTTGATATAGCTATGGGCGAAAAGGATGGAATGTGCGTTGCGAAAGAAATCAGTGCCAAAATAAGGGCAAATGGCAGGAGCCCCAGAATGTCAAAACCGCTCATCATATTCATCACGGGTATACCAGACAGGATAGGTGATGCTTTTGGTGTAAGCGCTTTTGATTATCTCGTTAAACCTGTAAATAGAGATAAACTTGAAAATGTACTAAAGCGAGCAGAAAAGGAGTTGGCTTTGATTGATGCTGCAAAAGCAGATAATACAGAAAGCATAATGATTCAGGTTGGAGGATCAGTCTTTTCACTTAATATTGATGAAATCTACTATATTGAGAGCGCTAATCGCAAGATCATTGTCCATACTAAGACTGGAAATATTGAAACCTATGGAAAAATCAGCGACTGGGAGAATAGACTTGGCAATGATTTTTTCAGAATACACAGGAGTTATCTCATACAGATGAAGTATGTGAGGAAGTATAACCGCATTGAGGCAGAAATGGCAGACGGCAGCCATGTACTGATGTCAAAATATAAATATCAGGAATTCTTAAGCAGTTACATGGAATACATTTCAAAATAAAAGGAGCAGCTATGGAAGTAAGCTCATTTCAAATGATAGAACAGCTATATGGTATATCAGCTACGGTGATTCATATATGCATCTTTGCAGTGCTACTTATGATTTTTATTCCCAGAGAAAAGATGTCCATGAAAGTACGGTCGCTCCTATGTGCGCTTGTTTTTGCAGGAATTATGATAGATATTCCCTTGCTGGCGGGAGTAAAAGGGGTCCATGTAGCAATAAATCTTTTAACAATTATTATATTTACCTTTGTATTAAATAGAAAAATGCTTCCGGTGATGTTTTTCCTGTTCTTTTTATGGAAAAATATCTACTGCGTATTTTTTCTGCTGACAAATGGGGTGTCGGATTTTCTCTCAAAGCTTTTTATGGGAAATCTGGAATATGAAACAGTGAATATCATAGATGCAGTTTCCATGCGGCTTGAATACTGGACTCTTACGATGATCGCACTACAAATAGTCATTATATCTTTAGAACTGTTTGCCCTTTGGAAAGTGGTAAGGCACAGGTATGATATGACCTGGACTGAAGCCATGTTCTTATCATCTTTTTCTGTATTATCCATGATTTTGACTTATCTGATAATTGATCTTACGGTGGTTCCGCTAAAGGATGAAGTGTTTATTCTTATGGATGAAGTTAAGGGTGCCCACTACAAATTGCCGCTTTTTGCAATTGTTATATTTGTAGGTGAGATGCTCGCAATTGCCACATGGCAGCAGTTTAGGACTATTAAAAAAGAGGCACTTGAGTATCAGGGGATCATCAGACAGACAGGCTATATGAAAAACGAGATTGAGAGCGCAAAAAGCTATTATGAAGATATGCGCATGCTAAGGCACGATATGGCAGGTAAACTAACTGCTCTTAAAGGTTTTATTGAAGGCGGGCGGATAGAAGATGCAAGCGATTATCTTGAAAAGATGAATGTCGAATTTGAAAATGCCGATCAGAGTTTTCATACAGGAGATCCGATTTCAGACATAATCATAAGTGCTGCTGCAAGAAAAGCAGGAAATAAAAATATTCTTTTTGACTGCGAGTTAATCTTGGGAAAAGTCTCTTCAGATTTTTCATACGATGTTGGCATAATTCTAAAGAACCTTCTGGACAATGCTATAAGTGGTGCAGACAGGGTAACTGACAGAAAAAAATACATCACCCTTAAAGGATACAGGAAAAATAACGTATTCATAATCATGACAGCTAATCCATATACCGGAGAAATTGTTTTTGACAAAGAGACTGGTCTTCCCATCAGTGAAAAGAATAGAAGCAACGAAACCACTGAAAAAGGCGCTGATGGGGCAGGTAATTTTACAGACATTCATGGAATCGGCCTTTCAAGTATAAAACGTGTTGCTGACAGACACCTTGGCACTATGAGCATAAAAACTGATGGTGGAATTTTTAAAGTAAAAGTAATGATACAGATGGAATAAACAGCATTAGCCGTCTATTTACTACATGAAACAGACCATTTGTGACAAAGCTATTTTAACCCTCACATCCATGGACGATACTAAGAGTGAAAGCAAAGCTAACGAGTACCTACTGCTTTAAACTTGGAAAAATAACGTTAATTGCATAGGTTTGTTTTGCACTAGGCTCAAAAGGACTTCACCAGGTGCGCTACTTAAAGGGGGTAAGACATATGTATTACGATATGGATTATTTTGGTGTGTTAATGAGTAAGATCGGCGGTGGCTACGGCTGGAACAACTATGGATATGGCAGTACCTCGAAAACAGGTTGTAACGCAGAGTAAAGCGAGGAGTAACTTCACTGGAATTTGATGAGTAATATTATAAAGATAGCTATGGAAAGCACTTTAGGTAAATGGATTGAAATGACCTGAGTGCTTTTTTAGTACCTTACAAAGGATGTTTTATTAGCCTGGTGACGTTGTTTGGCAGAAAGGATTAGTCATGAAAATAGATCAAAGCGAGATAAATAGTACAGCTAACAGATATTATGAAAAGAGCTTCGGACAAAGCGGAAAAGGCAGCAATGTAGGATTTGTGGGAATTACTTCTAAGACCACTGAGCAGGAAACAACAACTTATGAGGCAAAGGGGAGTGTGACGACTAAAGACGGAAGAAGAATAGATGTAAATGTGAGTACTTCCATGGAGAGGTGCAAAGTATCTGAGGTTTTTGTGCCCATGGCTTCACCAATGGATGTTCTGTTTGATCCGCTTATCATTAATACCGGTGCTAAAACAACAGGTCTTAACGATGCGAAATTCAAATTTGATCTGGACTCTGATGGAAAGGAGGATGAAATATCCACACTTTCTAAAGGTAGTGGATTCCTTGCTCTTGATAAAAATGATGATGGAAAAATTAATGATGGAAATGAACTTTTTGGAGTAAAAAGTGGAGATGGTTTTAAAGACCTTACTGAATATGACACAGATGGAAATGGCTGGATTGATGAAAACGATGAAGTATTCGATAAGCTAAAAGTCTGGTATAAAACAGAAGATAGTGATGAATTAAAGAACCTTAAGGATGCAGGAGTAGGAGCTATTTTCCTTGGAGCTGAAGAAACAGAATTCAGGCTTGATGGTGGTGATCAGGTTCTCGACGGGAAGGTGAGAAAAACAGGTATGTTCCTTAAAGAAAACGGTGAAGCCGGAACAATTCAGCATGTGGACATGGCTATAAAGGGACGTGAGGAAGAACTCCTGACAGAGGATGAGAAACTTGAAGAGACTATGAATCAGATAAGGAACCAGAGTACTCAGAACAGGCAGCGAAACAATAATACCAATGCGCAGCGAAGAGCCCAAAGGGCTGCAAGACAGAAGAAGCAGTTGGAAGAATATTACAAGAAAAAGGATATCCAAAAGCAGCTCACTGAAGAAGCAATTGAGAGGAGAAAAGAGGTGTATCAAGAAAGAGATATGGTTAATTAAACTACGGAGATTGAAAATTACAACGCATATGTAATAAGGCAAGTTAATGCGCAAGTTAACAGGATAGCTTAATTGTAGTAAATAACTAACATACTGTTTGTCATTTTTTTATTTTTTACTTTTAGTTTTATTTAAGGTTGGAGTCTTATAGTAGCGATAAAGAAAAACATATAAGGAGACTTCAATAAATGAAAATGAATAAGATAAAGAAATTTATATCTGTTGCAGGAATTATGATGATGTGCTTTTCGTTGTCAGCATGTGCAGATGAATCAACGGTAGCATCGGGGACAACTGTCATCGAGAATGAAGATACCACAACTGATGATACTAAGCAGGAGGATGCGAACAAGTCGGATGGAGAAAACAGCGAAGTAGAGGCTCAGGATGGTGAAAAGCCAGATGGAGAGATACCTCAGGGAGAAAAGCCAGATGGAGAGGCGCCGGGAAATCCACCCGATGGAGAGAGACCGGGAAATCCCCCTGATGGAGAGGCACCCGGAAATCCACCTGATGGTGAGCCTGAAGGAGGTGCTCCCGGAGGTGGATTTGGTGGTGGAAGCAGTAGTGCGGATATTGATTATATTGCATCAACAGTTATTTCTTCTGCGGATAAAGAGAGCGGAGAAAACTATGAGAGCACGACCGCTGATGAAAGTGCACTTCTTATAACTACATCTGATGAAGTGGAAATAACTGATGCGACTGTTACTAAAACAGGAGATTCAGATGGTGGAGATAACTGTAATTTCTATGGACTAAATGCAGCAGTTCTTGTAAAGGATGGCACAACAACTACTATAACAGGCGCAGATATTACATCAGATGCCGACGGCGCAAATGGGGTATTTTCCTATGGTGGTAATGGTGGAAAGAATGGCGAAGAAGGTGATGGTACAACGGTTGTAATCTCTGATTCAACGATCACAACAACAGGTGATGGTTCAGGTGGTATTATGACAACCGGAGGTGGAATCACAAAGGCTTCAAATCTTACGGTTACAACCAGTGGAAGATCTTCTGCAGCTATCAGAACTGACAGAGGTGGTGGAACTGTTACTGTAGATGGTGGAACATACACAACAAACGGGCTTGGATCACCTTCGATTTATTCAACTGCAGACATAACGGTTTCTGATGCAAAGTTAATCTCGAATATTTCTGAGGGCGTATGCATAGAAGGTGTTAACTCAATCACTCTAAATGACTGCGATCTCACTGCCAATAATACAGATACTAATGGGAATGCTACTTTTTATGACAGTATCATGATATACCAGTCTATGTCAGGAGATGCAGACAGCGGAACTTCTACATTCACGATGAATGGTGGAACTCTTACCAGTAAAAACGGTCATGTTTTTCATGTGACAAATACCAATGCTGTGATCAATCTTGATGGAGTGAATATTGTAAATGAGGATACTGATAATATTCTTTTGTCAGTTTGCGCAGATGGTTGGAACGGAGATTCAAATATTGCAACTATGAATGCAACAGGTCAGGAGCTGGAAGGAACAATTCTTGTAGGAAGTGATTCCAGACTCACACTTAACCTTACCAAAGGATCATCTTTTACAGGAAGTATCAGCGGAGAGATTGTAAATGCCAAGGGTGATACAGTTTCAACAGAGGTAGGGGAGGTTGCTGTTAAGTTGGATTCAGACAGCACATGGACACTTACTGCTGATACTTACATTTCATCTTTTGATGGAGATACATCAGGTATCATATCTAATGGATACAAGCTCTATGTCAATGGAGAAGAAATCAGTTTATAAGGATCCGGATTTCTGATATTTCTTGTTTGGGTATATGTTATGCTCCAAAACCATAATGCAAAATGATAAAATCATCATAAGTGATTAACCGCACGCGGTATCACCTGGATGAAAAATGTTTTAAGAAGCATTCTGAGAAAGTTGGGGCGATATGAAAACTTATGATGAGATGTATGAACTGATAATAAAAACGGCGAAAGAAGATGAAAGAATTCGCGCTGCAACGATGGAGGGTTCTGTAGTTACACCGGGAGCATTACGAGATGGTTTTTCAGATTTTGACATAACCTTTTTTGTTTCTGATATCAGAGAATTCACATCTGATAAGGATTATATGAAAAGATTTGGTGATATCCTTATCATGCAGACACCGGATGACTGGTACATGGAACCCTATGATTACAATGGAAAAAGTCGTTATGCTTATCTGACGCAATATAAGGATGGAAACAGAATTGATCTGACTTTTATTGATGTATCGGAAATAGGAAAACAGGAAGAATTTACCGAGCCTCGAACTGTACTTATAAACAAAGATAATTATAAAGAATTAAAAGACATTACGGCTAATGATGTATTTTTTATAAAAAAGCCCAGTGAATTTGAATTCTATAATACCGTAAATGAATTCAGGTGGGTCAGTAATTATGCCACAAAGGGACTTTGCAGGCAGCAGTTTTACTATGCGAAATACTCTATGGAGCATCTGATGATGGATATGTTCATGAAGATGATTAATTGGAAAATAGGAGTCTGCAATGATTTTAAGGTAACAACAGGCGCATTTTCCAAGTATCTCAAGAAATACCTGACTGAGGATGAAATGAACCGCTTTGAAAGAATTTTTGCAGGTGGGACATATGAAGATATGTGGGAGAAAATCTTCCTCATGTACGATTACTTTGAAGATTTATCGGTTTTTGTTGCGGATAAACTTGGGTTTGCACTCGATATTAATGAATCCAGGAATGTCCGCGACTTTATGAAAAGAAGACGTGAACTCTCATGAGAATAATTTTTTATACGAAGGTATTGCATTTTGTACATGACGCCTGCCGTTTTTGAGGGCTGTTTCCTCTTTTGCCCTCAAAAAGTCATAGGTTTTTGTTTTTCTTCAGAAAAACAGAAACCGTACCGGACTAGGTTCTCGCGAAGCGAGGGACGTATCCTGCCAAAGGCAGGATTTTTGAGGGCTATTTCCTCTTTTGCCCTCAAAAAGTCATAGTTTTATGCTTTAAACTCCGGAAGGGGACCAAGACTTTCAACAAACTCCTTAAATCTTGGAAGGCAAATAGAAATACTGCCACGGTTTGAAGCATCAATAATTCCTTTTTCTATTAGTCTGCTTCTTGGAATTGACCAGGAACTATGTGTAGATTTTGTTATTTCAAGTAGTTCTGTCACCTCCATTGTTTCCTTTTTTATAATGAATTGCAAAAACCATTTATCCTTCGGGGCAAGCTCGCTCCATATTTTTTTATAGACCTTCTCAGAAAGCATCTCATCGAATTTCCTTAAGACTTCTTTTGTCAGATGCTTTTCCTTTGAATCCCACATGTATTTACCAAGAGTCTGATAAGCGTATGCATAGCCCTTAGTTAAAAAAGCCATTTTTTCAGCTTCTTCAAAATCGATTCCAAGCGTATCCTGATAATCATCTCGTATGTAGGTCATGTTAAGAGGTGACATCTCGTATTTGCTTGCCCTAAGGAAAAAGGTAAGTCCATCAGCATTCTCCAAGCTTTCTATATCCTCATAGAGACCGGCAACAATTACAAAAATAGGAAGTTCTTCTCGTATATATATTTGGAACTGCTGAATAAAATCGATGATTCCTTTTGCCTTTCTTGCTTCATCTATTGTGACAAGGAGTCTTTTCCCTCTAGCTTTTAATTCTTTAAGCAGAACCTCCAACGCATAGTCCAGACTTGCTACAGGTTTTTTCTTAGCTATATTTAACCCAATTCCAAAAGCTGTAAGATTAAGATTTGCATCTATAAATTCAGATATCATCGGAACTGAACTATATAAATGTGCAACGAGCTCACTTATTATATCTGAGTCAGATCTGATATCTATCACTATCCAATCATCGTCTTTTTTAAAGTGCTGTTCAATCGCAGTCAAGGTTACTGTTTTTCCGGTTCCTCTTATTCCTGTAAGCTTAAATGCCTGCTCGTCCGGAGCATCACTTTCCAAATCTTCTGCAATGCTGTCAATTATGTAATTTCTGCTAAGATACTTTGACGGTATCTTTCCAAAACTTATAGTATATGGATTCTTTGTTGCCATGAAATTTTTACCCTTTGTAATAGTTATATAATTTGCCTACAACTATATAATACTATATAAAAATGTCATTTTCCAGAATATCTATATAAATCTATATAAAAATTCCATATTCTAGAATGCCTATATAATATCAATAATATATTTAGATGACTATCTAAATAATATTGACAATGTATATTTATAGATGTATAAATAAAAAAATAATTAGACATGCATCTAAATAGATAGCAATAGATTCGTAAAGCGTAATAAATGGAATCTATGGTCACCACAAGATTTATCAAAAAATGTCTTGTGCTCAGATAAAATTAAGAATTTAGGAGAATGGATATGAATCAAAACATTATTGAAAAAATGGTTAATGCCATGAAGATAACCGGTGATGACACAGTTTTACTTAATTACTGGAGTGAGGGTGATGACAGTGATCTTAAACTGTTTGAAAGTGTTTTCAGTGACAAAGGGGTAAAATATAAGACTATAGATTTCACAGAAGAATATCTGATTCAGCTTGCACAAAATGGAGCTGAAAATATAAATGACAACTTTTTTAATCCTTATAAAGAGTGTACAGTTGTTGTAGATATACTTCAAAGACCTGCGGGGATGCCACCAAGAGGGCTTGATAAAGAAAAATATCCTGCTTTTGCTGAGGTTCTCAGGGCGTTGTTTTCATTCATGAGCAGTCATGATAAGTTAATACAGATTACTATGCCATCACAGACTAACGCTGCACTTGCCGGCGAAAACTTTGAAGAGTATAAGGTTAAAATGGAGAATGCTTTTAATGTGGATTACGAAGCACTTGCCGCAGACTGCAAAAAGAAGATTGACAGCTTTAATACAAATAAAATAACAATAAGAACCGGTGAGGATTGCACTCTGGTCATGGATGTTACAGGAAGAGAGTGGATCATAGATGCCGGCGAGGGTGCTTTTCCCTGTGGAGAGATTTATATAGCACCTTTAGAAGATAAGACAAGCGGAACTGTTTTTTATAAGAATCTGTTCATTGAAGATGTTGGAGTATTTGATGATGTTATAATTACTGTGAAGGATGGGCGAGTGACAGACTCTAACTGCACAGCTTTTAATGAGTTTCTTTCCGGGCAGGAGGAAGGAGCCAGGGTAGTCGGAGAGCTTGGAATAGGCATGAATCCTGCTGTGACATACTCCGGAAAAGGGGCATCTCTTGATGAAGATGCACTTGGAACATTTCATATAGGACTTGGAATGAACTATTTGTTTGGCGGAACTAACAAAACCCGTTTCCATATGGATTTTGTTAATTTTGGAGAAATTCTTTAAAGCCAGATTTTTGCAGGCTATTTCCGCTTTTGCCCGCAAGAAGTCAGATTTTTAATACATGCAAATAAAAAGGATAAAATTATAGCAGCAGGTAAATAACAGTAAATGGCCTAAAGAGCAGTGAACTTTCTTCATACAAACACAACGAACATATTGATGAAAAAGGACTTGTATTATGGAAAGCAAGATTAAAGAACTAAAAGAATTTATGGCAAAAGGGAAGAAAGAAGCGCAGGCGCAGATAGCTTCTCTTATGGCTGACGACAGAGAGGACGAAGCGAAAGCATATCGCGCGGCACTGAATATTTATGATGTTTTCACGTCACTTATTGATGTTCCGTTAAAGCAATCCGGTGGAGATGAACAGGCTTTTAAAGATGGCTTTAAGAAGCTTTCAGTTAACATTCCTACGCAGTGGAGGAATTCTCTGTCTAAAGCAAAAGAGCATGATGACGCAGAAAAGATCATGATAGAAGAAGCAAAACTAAAGGTAGCAGACAGTATCATAGCGAAATTTGACGAATTATTTTGAGCCGGGAGGGGTATATGACAGATAAGGAAACAATAGCCTTTTTTAAATGTCTTGCCGATAAATCACGCCTGTCTATATTAAAGTCGCTTATGGTGGAAGATATGTACGTTGAGCGGCTGGCAGAGCGTTTGGAGCTGACCTCTGCCACAGTTTCCTTCCATCTTAAAAAACTTGAAGATGCAGGCGCGGTCAAATCCTACAAGGAACAGTACTATACCATGTATTCCATAAATAAAGAGCTTTTTTCAATAAATATCATTGATATATTAAGTGAAAAGACCTCCGAAAGTGAATTACAAAAAGAGCGTGATGATGCATACCGCAAGAAGGTTATTGATGCTTTTTTCGAATATGGGAAACTCAAATCTATTCCCAGTCAGCGTAAGAAGGAAAAGATTGTTCTTGAAGAAATAGGAAAAGCATTTAAGAAAGGAAAAAAGTATACGGAGAAAGAAGTTAATTTAATCATTGCCGATTTTCATGATGATTTTTGTACTCTTAGAAGGGACATGATCGCAGAAGGAATTTTGGAGAGAAAAGATGGTGTGTATTTTCTTTCATAATAGAGAAAAAGTTAATTGAAAAGACTTCGCTATTGACTCCCAAACCATGGAAACCTCCGGTGGCGCAAACTGTTTAAATGAATAATCTTGTTTTTTCCTAAGATGCCTAAAGATAAATCTGCATTCATCTCGGTTTTTGGGGCAAATCAGATTGGAGAATTACGGACACAGTGGACTATAAAATGAGTTATGAGCATATAATATAGTGCTGACATTTGTAAGTTACTTGCAATTTTACTTGAAAAGAATTTTTAATTCGATTAGCCTTTTCTTAGGACGTCCAAATCTTACCTAAGAGGAGGCTTTTTGATTTATGAATAAGGAGCAACTGCATAACTTCATTTTGCAAAGCACAGGAAATGAGAGCAATATCTGTCAGATATATGCCATCAAAGATGGAAAAACTGCATTCGATGATTGCTGGCATGGTTTTAAGACCGAAGATGCGATGAATGTCAATTCCGTAACCAAAGGAATCATGGCGCTGCTTGCAGGTATAGCTATGGACATGGGATACATAAAGAATGTTGATCAGAAGGTTATGGATTTCTTTCCGGATTATACTGTTAAGCGTGGGGAGAAAACAATCTATGAGGTGACAGTCAGACATCTTCTTACGATGACTGCTCCATATAAGTACAAATCTGAACCATGGACCAAAGTATGTACATCAAATGACTGGACACTGACTGTGCTTGACTTTCTTGGAGGTCGCAAAGGTATAACAGGAGAGTTTAAATATGCCACGCTTGGGATTCAAATTCTTGCAGGCGTAATAGAGAGATCCACCGGGGAAAAATGCATTGATTTTGCCAATAAATATCTTTTTACTCCACTGGGGATTTCTGAACGGATACTGCATGGTGACAGCTCCAAAGAGGATCAGTTTGATTTCTTTATGAATAAGAATCCTAGAAAACCTGAGTGGTATTCTGATCCGCAGCAGGCGGTGACTGCAGGCTGGGGATTGTGCATGTCTGCAAAAGAGATGGCGGTAATAGGAGAGCTTGTGCTTAATGGCGGAATGTATGATGGGATAAGAATAATATCGGAAGAATACCTGAGTGATATGCTTAAAGTCCATCTTAAGCTTGATGAGAGAATGGGATTTATGAACTATGGATATCTGTGGTATAAACCTTTCGATGACAGGGATGTTTTTGCAGCGATAGGTGATTCCGGTAACATTATCTATGTTAATAAAGAAAAGAATATTTCTGTAGGCATGACCGGAACATTTAAACCCAGGATTTTTGACAGAGTGCAGTTTATAGAAGGAAAAGTCCTTCCGGTTATCTGAATGTAACTTTGAAATAAAAGCTTTTGGAATTCCTTTTTAGAAACTCAGCGCCTTTGCTTCAAAAGAGCTAAGGCTGTCGAGAGTTCTATTTGCGTAAAAACTCTGAGTAATGGCATTTTAAGTAAAACTTGATTGTTCATCTGTATGCACCAGCCACAATTAAGAGACGACTCTGAATCTTCAAGGCTATAATTCCACAGATAGCTGAGGTCAATAAGGACGCAATAATGCTTATAGTGGCAAATCCTGTGGATGTTTTGACATATGCAGCCTGGAAGCTTTCTGGATATCCGGAAAACAGAGTGTTTGGCTCAGGTACAACACTTGATACTGCAAGATTCAAATACCTTCTTGGACAGCATCTTTCGGTGGACAGCAGATCTGTACATGCTTTTATTATTGGGGAGCATGGAGATAGCGAAATTGCTGCATGGAGCAGTGCAAATGTATCAGGAATACCTATTCATGATTTCTGCGAGATGAGAGGACATTTTGAGCATGAGAAAGCCATGAAAGAAATTGCTGACAATGTCAAGAATAGCGCATATGAGATAATTGAGAAGAAGGGGGCAACCTACTACGGGATAGCAATGTCGGTGAGAAGAATCTGTGAAGCTATAGTACGTGATGAGAAGACAATTCTTCCTGTGTCAAGTATTCAGCATGACAATCATGGTATTTCAGACGTCGCACTGAGTATGCCGGCCATAGTAGGAAAGAATGGGGTTGAAGGAACCGTTCCGATCAGCCTGAATGAAAATGAAGAAAAGGCTCTAAAGCTATCGGCAGATACGCTTAAAAGCGTAATAAGTGAAACTATGCTATAAGAAGATTTTAAATATCATGATTATGATAGATTCTCTAAAAGAAATCGAAAAGTAAGTGTAAAACAGTCCTTTATCAGTGTAAGTGATGAGGTCTGTTTTTTTTATTGGCAAGTGGAAGCGAGGATATGGATGCCTTATATGAAATATTTAAATTTTATTCTATTTTAATATTTTCTATCAATATACACGTTATAATCAATATAACGTATATTTTTTTTGAAATGTGGAGGAGTATTGAATAAGGGGCATTCCCCTTGTTTACAGCAGGAATGTTCATAAGTCTGTTTCTATAGTTGTATCATATTTTCTGCTCAGAAAAAGAGAACCGGACTTCTGATAAAAAGTTTTTGGAAATATGAGGTGGGGAAATGGAATTATTAAGAATAGAAAACGTTGAAAAGTATTACGGCAAAGAGGGCAATATTACCAAAGCCGTTGATGGTATATCTTTAAGCGTGGAATCCGGTGAATTTGTGGCTATTATGGGGGCATCGGGAAGCGGAAAGACCATACTTATGAACTGTGTATCCACGATAGCTTTTAAGCATTAAAATATACATACAGGAGGATAAGTTTATATGACGACTAATCAAAAGAAACAGGCAAGCTTATTGATAATGATTCACTTGGCACTAATGGCATTGATGATGATCGGTACCATGGGAGCCATGATACATTTTATTATCGACAGCATTAATGCCAATGCCGCAGGCTTTTCAAATCAGGCCAATGCGTTTATGATGCTGGTGATTCTGGCTATGCTGATCGTCGGTATTTTATACCTGGTAAAGGGATATACAAAGCAGGCAGCAGTATACTATAAACTGTTCCTGATCCTGAATGTTGCAGTATGTGTACTGACGATCTTTATTGATCTGTGCTTCTATCAAGTAAATATATGGATGATCATTATCAGTGTCCTTAATGTCTGTAAGACTATCCTTCTTCTCCTTATGGCTTTTGGAAAAGACCTTGGAGAGAAAAAAACATGGACGATATTCTATATGCTTCTGACAGCAGATGGAATAAAGCTGATCTTAGCGATTATAAATATGGTAAGTATCGGGTTTGATTTCAGTTTTGCGGGATATGTTACCGCTCTGATTTCTGATGGGACGATCGGATTGGCTGCCAGAGGCAAGTATGAGAACAAAAAGATGCGTGGAAGGACATGATTTGTGTTGTAAATAACATTGGAGACCGGATATGACAGGTAAAACAAATGAGTTTAAGAAACTTGCCCTGCTTGCGAAAATGAAAAAACTTATTTGCAGAGCTATTTTCTAACTTTGTATTTTAAAGCTATTTTCTTATCTGAGATCAAATAAAAAACAACAGTGGCACTGTCATCCGTAATCGGAATGAGCACTCTGCCTGGGATGGATCTGCCGGGGAGATTCATGCTTTCATAAGTGCGAATTGTTATATCGGTGGCAAAATTAGGCAGAATTGAGGATTCTATAAGTTGTTCAAGAGCGTCATAGTCGTTTTGTATTATGAACTTTGAATCGGGCATTTCTTCCCTAACGAGTTTATCCCATATTCCTACTTCAGACAGCATTAAAAAGCTTTCGCCGTTTAGTTCACGGAAAGAAAGCTTTTTCTTTTTTGCAAACCGATGGCTCTTTGGCAGTGAAACGTAAAGCTGTTCAGAATCATATTTTTCGCAAATGAATTCATCATCCTCTAATGGACGGGAAAGGATAATGAATTGATATTGGTTGTTCCTTAGACCGGATATCAGTTCATCTTCTGGCTTGTTTTCTGAGATTATTGACATGTCAGGGAATAGTGCTGAAAGAGAAGGGATAAACTCCATAAGAGGTCCCGGACCAACAGAACCGACTGCGATAGTTCTTTTACTCCTCTCAAGGGCACGAAGGTGATCTATCATGTGCTGTTCTTCATTTAGTATGCGTCTCGCGTAATCTGCAGCCAGTAATCCATTCTCGTTTAATGATAACTTGTTTTTGGTGCGCTCAAATATCGGAACTCCGAGAAGTTCTTCTAATTTCTGCATGGATCTTGTAAGTGATGGCTGAGTCAGATGCAGTTCTTCTGAAGCCTTTGACAAAGTACCGTATCTAGCGAAAGCATCTAATTGTTCAAGTAAATATATCTCTATCATATGAAAACTCCTTGGAATAACATTACTATACGTTTTAAGTATAGCACAATACCCAATTGGCATTGTACATATAAAAAAGCTGCTGATAAGATGGGATTGTAGGAACAAAAATATTTGACTCGTTGATCTTTATATTAACAGGAGGTATACAAAATGGAATACGTAACACTTAATACAGGAGCAAGAATGCCACTTGAAGGCTTTGGAGTTTTTCAGATTCCTGATGCAGCAGAATGTGAGAGAGTAGTTTACGATGCCATAAAGACAGGCTACAGACTTCTTGATACTGCAGCATCATATATGAACGAAGAGGCTGTCGGACGAGGAGTTAAAAAAGCTATTGAAGATGGCCTTGTAACAAGAGATCAACTTTTTATCACAACCAAAGTATGGGTCAGCGATATGAAGACTGAAGAGACTGCATATGAAGCAGTAAAGACTTCCCTTAAGAAGCTTGATATGGGTTATGCAGACCTTATTCTTCTTCACCAGCCTATGGGAGATTACTTTGCAGCATACAGAGGAATCACAAGAGCATATAAAGAAGGCCTTACAAAGGCTATCGGTGTAGCTAACTTCTATCCGGCTATTCTGGCTAACTTCTGTGAAACCGTGGAAGTGATCCCTGCAGTCAATCAGGTGGAGCTTCATCCTTTCTTTGCACAGGAGGGCGCCCTTGAGAACATGAAAGCCTATGGAGTAGTACCTCAGGCATGGGGACCTCTTGCGGAGGGAAAACATGGTATTTTCACAGATCCTGACCTTACAGCAATTGGAAATAAGTACGGTAAGAGTGCTGCACAGGTAGTCCTTAAGTGGAATGCTCAGAGAGGCGTATCTATTATTCCAAAGTCCACACATGTAGAGCGTATGGAACAAAATATTGATATATGGGATTTTGATCTTACAGATGAAGAGATGAAAACAGTAGCTTCCAAAGACCTTGGACACAGCGAGATTGTAAATCATGATGATCCTGGTTTTGTAAAGTTTGTACTCAACCTGCACTAAGAGTATTACGGCACTTGTTAATTGAATTAGGGAATGATTTATTGTAAATGAAAACAAATACGATTGTGAAAGTTTTAGTTGATATCGGGATGACCATAATATTGATGCTGCTTATGGCTTATGAGCTTGTGGGAAGACAGGCTCATGAGTGGCTTGGCATGGGAATGATGGCTCTTTTCATCCTGCATCATGTGCTCAACAGGAAGTGGTCTAAAAGCATATTTAAAGGAAAATACGCATTGTTCAGATTATTTCAGACCATAGTTGTATTAATAATACTTATAACTATGCTGGGCTCCATGATAAGTGGAATCATGCTTTCGGAGTATGTATTTGCCTTTGTAAACCTAAGCAGCGGATATGAGATATTCCGAAATATCCACATGTTGAGCGCCTATTGGGGATTTGTATTTATGTCCATTCATATCGGAACAAATGTGGGTGTGATGACAGATCCTATCTGGTGGGGCATTGCAGCCTGGCCTGTAAATGAGTTCATTACATCTAATGATTTCTCGGGCAAAGCAGTAATTCCTTTCTGTACTTCATCAAGTTCAGGACTTGGACAAAGCGGTGAATTATTAGAAGAGATGGCCGGAAGCGGAACATGGCAGGAAGGCATGAGATTCCGCTCAGGAGTATCCGAAGAAGATGTGACAAACTGGGTAAAAGGTCTGGAATTCTAATATAACAGCAAAAAGATGGAGGATATAAAATGAGCATTTTATTTATCAATGCAAGCCCAAATAAAAACGGAAATACAGCAGAATTGGCGAGGGAACTTCTTGACGGCAAGGAATATGAGACATTGAACCTGATCGATTATAAAATATATGCATATGGACAGGAATATGCTGATGATCAGTTCGATGATATTGTCGAAGCTATCAAAAAGGTGGACACTGTAGTTATGGGTTCACCATTATATTGGCATAATATATGTGGCTTGATGAGAAATTTTCTTGACCGCTGCTATGGACCAATCGGACAAGGTGAGTTTAAAGGAAAGAAGCTGTATTTTATAATGCAGGGGGCTGCTCCGGAGAAATGGCAGTTGGAAGCCTGTGATTTTACAATGTCACGTTTTGCTGGACTATATGGTTTTGAGTATAAGGGGATGATTACGGATTCTAAAGAAGCTAAGAACATTAGAATGGAATAGGTTTTGGAACTGATGAAAGAGCGTTAAGGCACAGGGCGTATAAACTATATGGTTTATGCGTCTTTTTCTTTTACTCAAAAGTACAACGTCATCGTACTTTTATCTTCATAAGTCCAATTTTTGGTAAGACAAATAAGTGGTAGTAGATACTTTATCATTTCTCAGAATCAAAAATGTGCCTGACTTTTTGACTACTTTTCATGTCCATGATTTTCCCAGATATTCGTAGCTATTACAAAAACTGTGATATTATAGTTCTGTCACCGTGATATGTGAACACTTTTCTAATCCCGCAACGGTGCGCATTACAGGGAATAACCCAGAATTTCAAGGAGCAAAGATAAATGATAAGAATTCTATTCGTCTGCCACGGCAGGATTTGAAACGACCTAAAGAAATGACGGAAACAAGCCATTCTTTCTATAGGCTTTATTCTGAAGAGACAATCACGCCACAAGCTGTGGCGCAATTAGGTGAGGTTGAAATTACGCCACAGGTTGTGGCGCAAATGAATATCTTTATGATTCCGTAGGTATATCAGAGTATGAATTATCGGATCTTATGCCGGAGAATTTCAAAGGGACTTTACCGTCTATTGAAGAAATAGAACGTGAATTAAAAGAATAAACGTGAGGGTTAGATATGTATTATCATGCTTCCCAGGTTGAAGGAATTAAGCAATTAGAGCCGAGGGTATCGGATCATCATGTTCCGCTGGTTTATTTCTCGACTAAAAGAGAAAATACGCTTGTTTATCTTAGCAATGCTATAGAGAAGTATTGCAGGGAAACAGGCTTTGTCTATGATGGAATATGGAAGAAATGGGGACCGTACGGTTTTACCAAAGATGGGATACAGCAGCTGCAGGAGTATTATCCTGACGCGCTTGAAAAGACATATAAGAGTGTTTCGGGATATATCTACAGCGTAGAAAGTATTACAGATTCCGGATTTGAAATCAGGATACCGGATGCTGCATCGAGCTCCGAACCTGTAAAAGTAACAGGTTCGGAGTTTATTCTGGATGCATATCAAGCAATTCTCGAGGCAGAAGAAAAAGGGCTTATAGCAATCATGAGATACGATGAAATGTCTGAGAAGATGAGAGAATGGAACAGAAGAACAATCCTACAAGAATATGAAGAAGCTGTAGACCATCCAGAATATCGTCATTTTCTGAAGGAAAATTTTACGTACATTCAATAAGTATGGAGAAGGAAGTATGATCTTATGCCGGATTATTCAGAGGTCGTGATAGAGACAAGCAATTTGATCATGAAAAAGGCTGTATTTGGTGACTGGGAGCAGCTGTACCGAAATATAACAAGCCGACCGGAGTCTGCCATATATATGCTATGGAAGATCGATGATTCTGAGGAAGAATCAAAGGACAGGATGCTTCGGACTCTTGATTTTCAAAGTAAAGAAAAGTATGCGCTTACCGTATATCTGAAAACGGAAAGCGGATTAGAGGCCATTGGATGGGCATCCATGCGTGAGGTCAATACTGGTGTATATGAGGATATGGGAATCGCCATTGGACCGGACTTTGTCGGAAAAGGATATGGAAAACAGATTCTAAATGCATTGTGCGATGAGGCAAGAAATCAAGGTGCGAAGGAGTTTCACTGTAGTTGCCGTGAAAAAAATCTGGCTTCAAGAGGATTGCAGGATGCATGCGGGTTTAAGTTTGACTACAGGTCTGAGGAGAAAACAGACCCCAGAACGGGAGAAATATACGTGGTGGTGAACGCTAAAAAAGATCTTCAGTATGTAGTTTGATCATCTCGAATAGTCGAAGGTTGTCGATAAGACTGAAGTTAATTCTTATGTTGGCTTTTGTAAGGAGGGAAGGAAAAAGATGAAATACCAATACAAAGAAATGCCTGAATCTATGAGTGGGACATACGGAGAATTTGCAAAAAACTTCGGATTTGATTGGAAAGAATTTATAATGGGAATACCGACACCGATGTTTCTTGTCACAACCTATAAATCTAATGGACAGCCAAATGCTACGATGCAGTCATGGGCAGGGTTTACGAGTGCGAATCATGGAGGCGGGTATTACGTGATTCTATGCAGTGTGAATAAGAGAGGACATCTTTACCAAAGCTTAAATGAAAAGAAGGTAGCAGTGCTAAATTTCATGTCATCTGATTTATACGAAGCCTGCATGAAGACAATACAGAACAATCAGTTCGAGGCGGATGAGATAACTTCGTCAGGGCTTACTGCGGAGAAAGCTTCATGGGTAGAAGCGCCGATGGTCGCTGAATGTTTCATGAACCTTGAGTGTAGGTATTTGTGGGAGAAAGAAATTGTACCGGGTGATGATCATGTTATGATCTGCCTTGAAGTCGTAGGCGGGCATATAGAGAAGGATTATATGGAGGATATGTTTGGAGATAAAGGGGTTCTTTACAATGTCCATTATCCGATAAATCCGGAAGACGTGAAAGAAAAAGGTTGCGATTATGTGGCTGCACTTAGGAAAGTAAATCAATCCTACGAATATTGATGAGATATGAAATATATGCGCAAAACTACGATTGAAAAAACTTCTGAAGTGTAAAGGATACGAAAAATGATAAAGGTACTTTTCATCTGCCACGGCAGGATATGTACCCGCTTCTAAAAGTGGCATAAATAAGCCATTTCCGGGTAGATGGATATCTGATTTACACCTCGTTTACAACTTTTGATGGTGAACTCCCGACTGTAGTATAAAACGTAACTAAAAATTCAATTATTTTTGGATATATTACGCATTGATTTTTTTGTTTATAAAAGGTACATTTTATTTAAGAAAGCGTGCTTTCTTAAGTGAGGCTAACACTATAATCTGAAACACTTGTCGATTGATGATGCAATCGATAGTTGGCAGGCAACACTAAAACCTGTACTTTGCTTTATAGCAGTTGGCAGACAACACTAAAATTAGCCATTAAAGAGAGCGAGTCACACAATGGTGTGACCACTCTCTTTTAAAATGTAAAGATTTTTTAGGAGCTTATATGAGCGGATATACCATAGATGAAGCTAGAAGAATTGCTATAAATTGCGCGTCAAGTTATAAATCATCTCTTGAGGATAAGCAGTTTATCATTATCTATAGAGACAAAGATACAAATATGATTAAGTACATAGAAGTTGTTTTTCTCGCAAGAAACTATCAGCATTTAACAGGTCTTAATATGATTGATGAGGCTGGCAAACTTCTTGATCATCATTCAGAATTCTTTTATAAAAAATGTGTTGAGAAAAAGCTTAGCTGTGATGAAATAGTAATGCGAATGGATGGAACCACTCAGCTTAAGCTTGAAGCTCTTCCAGCAATAACCAAATTTACATCTATAACCAAAATAGTTGGTGATAGCAACAATAACCAACCATATCTATACGTAGAAAAAGTGGTAGGTGGTGTAAATTTATGCTTAGGTCTCAGAATGGACGAGAAAATACATGAATATGTACCTGTATCAGCATTAAAAAAAGACATTAAAACATTAACAAATGCTCCGTCCCAAGTACTTGCTATATTTGAACGTGATTATGGAGATAATAAAGTATATTCCAAAATACGACATGTAGCTAAGGGGCTAAATTTAGGTACAATAAAATTCCCCACGGAAGTTTCTGATAAAATTTCACTAGAGAATTATATGCCAAAAAAGTGCTGAAACATGTGGGGTTATCTGCTATTATAATTATATGAATCGTAGTGGCTATCTTCGGATTACACTTGGAAGAACCTGATGCATCGGGTTCTTTTTTTATTTTGAAAGGAATAATTATGCGTCCGACAGAACATGACCTTAATTCTTTGAGAAATATAATAAGAAATCTTCAGGATGAAAATTCAAATCTCAAAAAGCTATTAGATGAAAATAACATTTCCTACAGTGCAGATAATGTAATCGATACTGTCGACATTTCCGATGAATACGATGATGATCAGGCAGGTAGAATTATTCATACCACACCTGATCTTGATATGGCCAAAGAATTCTATAGCTATTTCTGGGGACGTACGGATGTTTACGCAGTGCGTGGCAAAGTGGGCGGATATTTCCCTCGTTGCAAAGCATGGTGGAATAATTCCTCTTGCCCTAAAAAAGCCGACAAGAAAAAATTCTGTGATGAGGATTGTATATATAAGGAGTGGGATGAACTGGTTCCATGGAAGATTCTTAATCATCTAAAAGGTCAGAGAGATGATTGTACGGATGTTATAGGTGTATATCCTTTATTTCCCAATAACACATGCCGTTTTCTGGTCTTTGACTTCGATAATCATGAAAAGGACGCTTATAAAAACGACGATGCTAATACAGACGATTTATGGAAAAGCGAAGTCGATGCGCTTCGTCATATTTGCAAGCTTGCCAATATTGATGCACTAACTGAAAGATCACGCTCTGGAAAAGGTGCTCATATATGGATATTCTTTAAAACTGCAATTCCAGCAGCTTTAGCGCGTAGCTTTGGATTTGCCCTATTAGATAGAGGTGCTTCTTATATCAATCTCCCCTCTTTTAAGTACTATGACCGTATGTATCCTTCCCAGGATGTTTTGAGTAAACTAGGAAATCTTGTCGCACTACCTCTTCAGGGTCGTGCGTTACTCAGAGGTAATAGCGCATTTATTGATGAATCTTGGAATGCATATCCCGATCAGTGGGAAAAGCTAAGATCCATGAAGAAAATTTCATTAGAAGAAGTCTCTTCTTATTTACAAGAGTGGAACAAGGAGCAGATGTCCCTTATACCTGTAACTAAATATGCTAAAGATAATGGGCAAATACGTCCTTGGAAAAAGGATGAACGTTTCTTTGCCCAAAATGTTATAGGAGGTGAATTACACATAGTATTAGATGATGGTACTTATGTGGATGCACTTAATCTGTTGCCTCCCATCCAAAATCAGATTAAAGGTATGGCAACAATAGATAATCCTGAATTTGCCAAGAATAAGCGTATAGGGCATTCAAATTACTACAATTTAAGTACTATATCCATGTGGAAAGAAACTGAAGGATGCCGAAATACTGTATTCCTTATTACAAGGTAAGGCGGATCATGTTTTCCTGATTTATGGAGGGCAAAGTGCTAAGCAGAATCAGGAAATAAAAGAAAAAAAGATTTCCATTCCTAAAGATAAGTCTCTTATTCTTATAGCTACAGGCCAAAAGATAGGTGAAGGATTTAATTTCCCGAGATTGGACACTCTCCTGCTAGCTGCACCTATCAAATTTGAAGGCAGGCTGACACAATATGTCGGCAGACTAAACAGATCCTATGATGGCAAAAAGGATGTTATCGTTTATGACTATGTTGATACACATATAAGCTTTTTTGACAAGCAATACAAAAGCAGACTCAAATCATATAAAAAGATGGGATATCAGATTATTTCCGAACCGATAGTAACCAAGCAAGTAGCCAATGCTATTTATGATAGCCGTGACTATATGGAAATATTTGAAAAGGATATGATTGAAGCAAATAAAGAAATCATCATTTCAAGTCCTAATATAAGCAGAATGAAAGTTGAAAGAATGATTTCTCTAATAAAACATCGTCAGGAATCAGGTGTTGCAGTGACGGTCATAACAAGTAGCCCTGATATGGTTGGGTATGGTGATGCAATTGACATACATATCCTTATAGATGAGATGAGGCGAAGCGGAATTATTGTCAGAACCACTGACAACGATTGTGAGCATTATGCTGTGATAGATAAAAAGCTTGTGTGGCATGGCGGAATGAATCTATTAGGAAAAGCTGATTTTTATGACAATCTTATTCGTGTAGAAAACGAGCAGGCAGCTGCTGAATTGCTAGAAATTACTGAGCAAGTTCTCGTTGGTAAGAGATGATAAAAAATGCCTGTAGTAACTTAAGGATATGGAAATATAGGCAGGAAGCTTTAACTATTCCTTCTTGACTCCATATTTCATATTATTCATAAATCTGTGCTATCATAGTCCTATTGCGACGACAGATAGGCATCGAAAAAAATATCCGGCACGTCTCGGAATATTCAGGAGTAATAATACATGATAAAAATACTATTCGTCTGCCACGGCAATATTTGCCGTTCTACAATGGCAGAATTTATAATGAAGGATATTGTTAGAAAACAAGGTTTGGAAGAAGAATTTCATATTGAGTCGTCAGCAACACATACTGATGAGATATGGAATGGGCAGGGAAGTCCTGTGTATCCACCGGCAAGGGAAAAGCTTAAAGAGCATGGAATCGGAACACCTGAGAATGAGCTTGGGGTAAGTATGAAACGTGCAAGGCTTACAAGTAGGACTGACTATGATAAGTTTGATTTTATCATCGGTATGGATAGTGCAAATATCCGCAATCTGGAGAGGCTCTTTGGCGGAGATCCTGAGAACAAAGTTTATAAGATGCTGGAATTTGCAGGGAGAAATGGTGATGTGGCTGATCCATGGTACACCGGTAATTTCGATGATACGTGGGATGACTGCTCAGAAGGATGTCATGGTCTCTTTAGAAAAATTGTGACAGATCCGGAATATTCAAAGATTCTTAGTGAGAGTTTGGATTTTGATGAAGAGGATTATGATGATGGCGACAGAGGCTTGATATTTGATGACTTTCCGCGAGGATGACAAGACCTGATGTTTGATGGTTTACTATGAGGATGATAAAGGTCTGATGTTTGATGACTTTCCGCGAGGATGATAAAAAGTCTGATATTGGATTTTTTGTGAAGATAATAATGACTTATATTGGAGTTTTAGGTTTATGATAAGAGATGTTGAATTGGACAGCATATCAGACGGCAGAAAATATGAAGCCGGTGATTTGGCAAAACTTGGCGTCGGTGATTGCAGTGGCTGTCATGCCTGCTGTTGTGGCATGGGAGATACTGTTGTCCTTGATCCATACGATGTTTTTAGTATGGAAAAGGGGCTGTCGAAGAAATTTGAAGAATTGCAGAAAGATAGCATTGATCTGAGAGTTGTTGACGGTATAATTTTGCCATGTCTTAAAATGACGGGGAGTGCCTGTGGTGAAAATGAGGCCTGTATTTTTTTGAATGATGAGGGAAGATGTAGTATTCATGCATTTCGCCCGGGATTCTGCAGGCTTTTCCCTTTGGGACGCATTTATGAAAATGAAACTCATAAGTATTTTCTTCAAGTTGATGAATGTCAAAAGGAGAGACAGGCAAAAATCAAGATTAAGAAATGGATCGGAACACCGAATTTTGCTCAGTATGAAAAATTTGTAGATACCTGGCATTATTTTATAAAAGGTATTTCTGAGAGAACCGGTGAGATGGGAGAAAATCAGTTAAAGGCAGTAAATATGGGACTTCTCCGTACTTTTTATGCAATGGATTATGATGTTAATGCGGATTTTTATCCCCAGTTTTACGACAGACTCGCGCGAATAGGGTTATAGGGTTCTGCTTTTTTAAGAAAAACAATGAATTTTACACGACTATAAATGAAGGATATGGCATAAGAGATGAACTACGTTTATGAAACACATTTACACACAAGAGAAGGGAGTGCCTGCTCTTCGACGGCTCCTGAAGATTACATCGAGTATATGATCAAATGTGGTTATAGTGGCTTTATCGTGACTGATCACTTTTTTAACGGAAACAGTTGCATTCCCAAAGAGCTCTCATGGGAGGAGAGAGTAGAGAGATATTGTCAGGGATATGAGAAAGCACTTAAGGCGGCAGAGGGAACTGAACTCACGGTTATGTTTGGAATTGAGTATAATTTTCAGGGTGATGAATTCCTTCTTTACGGGGCGGATAAAAAGTGGCTTGTGGACAATCCTGATTTATTGGAAAAATCGAGATCTGAGGTTTATGAGCTTGTGCATCAATATGGCGGAATAATGATTCAGGCTCATCCCTACAGAGAACGAGGATATTTGTCAGAAATTCACCTGACGCCCTCTGCAAGCGATGGAGCAGAAGTATATAATTCGGGGAATCCTGATTGGCAGAATGCCCTTGGATATCAATATGCATTAGATCAAAACCTCACAATGGCAGCAGGATCTGACATACATGCATTATCAGTGATAACGATGGGAGGCATGAGTTTTCCTTACAAAATATCATCAATTGAGGAATATGTAGCTGCTTTTATGAGAGGAGACGGAACACCGGTGTTCAAAGTAGATCCAAAGTCACAAGACAGTGAATTTATAGAGGTCAGGAATTCCAAGTCTCTTACTCAGATTTCACAGAACGAAACTCTTCCTGTGATCTGGCATTAAAGACCGGAAATATAAAAATATAATTTACATTAAAAATTCACATTTTGATGATATCATAAAAATTGTTTTGAGATTATTGTATGGGTAGTATAATATTCTCAGGCAATATAGTTATTATTCGTTTGGGAGGAGAATGGTATGAGTCAGGAAAAAGTTGATGCTTACAAGAAGGAAAAGAAGGGCAGAAAGGCCAGACTTGCAAAGCACAAGAGAAATATGAAAATAGCAAAAGGCGTTTCAGTTTTGGTCTTAGTTGCTGTTTGTGGTTTTGCAGGTTGGAGAGTGTATGCTTCAAATCATCAGGCTGAACAGGTTGCTGATACTGAGATTTCTGAGGATGTAGTTCCTACTTCTGATACTGCTGAAGATGTTAATGCAACGGCAGGAGATACTGAAACAACAGAAGAAGCTGCTTCAGAGACTACAGATGATACAGCAGCAGAAGCTGCATCAGAGACAACAGATACTGATGAAACTGCAGAAGACGCTTCTGAGAATAATTAAGAAAACTTTATTTTTTCGTCTATAAAAGGTATATGTAATAAAACTCCGTCAGAAAATTAAGATGCAGGCTAACAAAAAGTCTACAGTTAAATAATTGAATGGTTAGTTTCTTTACAGTACTGAAATATTAAACTGAATTAGGAAAGGATTACGATTCTCACTTGGATCGTAGTCCTTTTTTTATGATATAGGAAATTCCTCCGAAATTCCTATATCATAAAAAGCGCTCCGCTATGGATGCGCACTCGCGCGATAGGAATATGTTGCCTTCAGCAACCGCGCTCGGCGCGAGAATGTCGCAAGCGACATTCTTTCTTGTCATATAGCACTATAGCGATTTATCGAAAAACGATAAAAAGTTATTGACACTCAATAGTGGCCATGATATAACAAAATTAGTTCGTAGCTATGGCATTCAACGACACAAAGGGAGAGACATCAAAATGGCTAACAGATTAAATGTTTGGTTTAAGAGGTTTCTGGATTTAAGTATTATTATAGGAATCTTTATAGAGGTGACAGTGCCCATAGGACTTAGGAAGGCAGTGGAGCAGACTATAAAGCTGAATGGGGAGACTTCTGAGTATGCAGCAATAAATGATCATTTTTTATTTGCGGTGATTTCGATAATGCTTGTAGGGGCATTGGCACTTTTGATTTTATATGAACTTCGGAAAATGATGAAAACCGTTATTTCGGATGACTGTTTTGTTCAGGAAAATGTTACAAGTCTGAATCGTATGGCTTACTATGCTTTTGCCATTGCGGCAATCAAGATTTTTAGGTGTTTTGTTTACTTCACATTTGCGGCAATCATTATAGCGGGCGTTTTTCTCTTTGCCGGAGTTTTGAGTAAAGTACTGGCAAAGGTATTTGACAGGGCTGTGAGTTATAAAGAGGAAAATGATCTCACAATCTGAAATCGGGCCGGGGGGAAGAAATGGCAATTGTAGTTAATTTGGATGTAATGATGGCAAAGAGGAAAATCGGACTTACCGAGCTTGCAGGAAAAGTTGATATTACTCTGGCCAATTTATCAATATTAAAAAATAACAAAGCAAAGGCTGTAAGATTCCAGACATTGGAAGCAATATGCAGAGAGCTGGACTGTCAGCCAGGTGACATACTGGAATATGTACCTGATGAGGAGGAAAACCATGGAAAATCAAATTAATGAAGTTGTGGGGAATAACGAGAATAACAATAGCTGTTACAATAATTCCAATCTTGCGGTCAGCCCTGTTGCACAAGGGAACGGGCCTACATATTATTACGGCAACATGACAACTGTAAATAAAAATACATATGCACCTGATGCGGAATCCTTTGCTAAATACGGACTGATAGCCTTGATATATGCAGCAATGCGAGTGTTTTGTCTCTATAGCAATCAGTCAGGCATTACCTATCCGATTTATATGGCAGGAACGCTTGCACTTATAGCATGGGCCAGACGCAGGGATGGATTATCGATTTTTAAAAGTAAAAATGGTAAAAGTGCTCTTAATTTATTTTATATTATTTCGTTAATGCTGCTTTCAGTTTCTAAGTGCATGACTACAAACACCGAACTTTTATGGCTTGACGGATTGGCAATAAATCTGCTTATGTTCAGCTTTGTGATCTATATGTATGTTGATACAAAGGGATGGGATATAGTCGGATGGTTCATCGCAATAATGATAACTGCATGTAAGCCTCTGATAAACATTATCGATCCTGTTAACGACTTTGTGGGCTGGGTAAAAAGTCGCGGAAACAAACTTAGCAGTGAAAATAAGGCTACTATTCTTGCAATACTTGCAGGTCTTTGTGTTGAAATTCCTCTGCTGGCAATAGTAATTCCGCTTCTTTCTTCTGCTGATGCAGTATTCTCAAATAAAATCGGAAGCATTTTTGATTTTATCATAGAGTTTGATTACATCCTGGATTTAGTGGGCATTACATTATCTGCAATATGGTCAATATGGCTTTTTTATACAGTGATCAAAAGCCTTCAGAAAAAAGGAATAGAATTTGATGCAGATAAGAGAGCAGGCTTTAATCCTGTGATGGGAATTACATTTACAGGTATTTTGAGCATTGTTTATTTGTTCTTTAGTGTGATTCAGATTGTGGGTCTTTTTATGGGAAAAATGGCTTTGCCCAAAGGCTATACCTATGCACAATATGCGCATGAAGGCTTCTACCAGCTTTTGGCTGTGAGTATAATGAATCTTGCTCTTGTGACATTGTGCAAGAGACTTTTCAAGGAAAATATAGTGCTTAAAATTCTTCTCATGGTAGTGGGAGTGTGCACTTACATTATGATTGCATCAAGTGCATATAGGATGATCTTGTATATCAGCGTTTATCATCTTACATTCATGAGACTGTTTGTACTTTGGTTTCTGGTTGTTATTTCTTTATGGCTTGCGTATCTGTTAGTCAGTCTGGTATATGAGAAGTTTCCGGTTTTTTCATGGTGTATGGTTACTGTTACCGTAATGTACATCGCGTTTGTATTTGCAAGTCCGGACTATCAGATTGCAAAGTATGATCTTCAGTTTGTCGATAGTGAAAGAATATCATCAGAGAGATATAATATGGACAGTATTCAGACTTATCTTACATATGATCTGTCAATGGATGCCGTGCCTGCTTTTGCTGATAACAGAGAACTTCTTATGAATTATAGGGCAAACAATTATGAATATTCACAGGTCAAGGATAGGAAGCTTTCATTTAATGCAATAAGGGAGTTTAATTTCTCTGAGTACAGGGCTCGCAAGATTATTGAAAAAGCTATGAAATCAAATTGAAAGAAACTATAAATAACAATTACTGAATACGAAAAAACGACACAAATTTTAATAAAAATCTAATAAATATAATGCCTTTGATGTGTTAGAATTATTGCAGATGGCAATTGCGTAAAATAATTGTACAAAACACATTGGAGGCATTATTTTTGCATAGAACAGATTGCCTGACGAGGCTTTTTAAGCTTGGTTGAGCATTAAGGATGTTCTAAAGACTATCGGAAAAATTACCGGAAGGAGATATGAAAATGGCTGAAAACAAATGGAGATGTAGGTCGGAGGACCTGAAAGGAACACAGACAGAGAAGAATCTGCAGGCAGCATTTGCCGGTGAATCTGAGGCAAGAAACAAGTATACTTTCTTTGCATCTAAGGCAAAGAAGGATGGCTTTGTTCAGATTTCCAATATCTTTGCAGAGACTGCTGCAAATGAAAAGGAACATGCTGAAATATGGTACAAGATTCTGACAGGAATCGGCAGCACAATTGAGAATCTTAAGGAAGCTGCTGAGGGTGAATCCTATGAGTGGAAAGAAATGTATCCCTCATTTGCCAAGACCGCAAGAGAAGAAGGCTTTGATGAGATTGCTGAATTGTTTGAGGGCGTAGCTGCTATTGAGAAAGAACATGAGGAGCGTTACAGAAAGCTTCTTAAGAATATTGAGGATAAGCTTGTTTTCTCAAGAGATGGTGATGCTATCTGGCAGTGTGGAAACTGTGGGCACATTGTAGTTGGACCTACAGCGCCGGAGGTTTGCCCTGTATGTAATCATCCTCAGGCTTATTTCCAGATTAAGGCTGAAAACTATTAAAAGGAGCTTTATAACCGGACAAGGCATAATTGAGTCCGGTAGAATGTTGAATTCCTGAAAAAATCAGGAATCTATTATAGATAATAAAAGGAGGTTTCTATGAACGTTTTTAAATGTGAAAAATGCGGTAGTATGGTAATCAAGATCAATGATGCAGCTTGTACACCTGTATGCTGTGGTGATCCTATGACTTCTCTGGCACCCGGAACTTCAGATGGTGCTCATGAGAAACATGTACCTGTTGTTGAAATAGATGGCAACAAAGTAACAGTTAAGGTCGGTGAAGTAGAGCATCCTATGATGGACAATCATTATATCCAGTATATCTGGCTTGTTACGGATAAAGGATTTATGCAAAAGAATCTGTCACCTTCTGATAAGCCTGTGGCAGAATTCATCCTTGCTGATGGAGAAAAAGCAGTTGCTGCTTATGAGTATTGCAATCTTCATGGCCTCTGGAAGAAAGATATTTAAAACATGTGATTAATATAAATCAAGAAAACTGATTAAATTCATCACTACTAAAATTAAATACAAGTGTTAAAATAAAAATCATCAATATTCATTGATGATTTTTATTTTGCGCAAAGCACTTGGCAAGATTTTCCATATTTTGCAAACCAATTAAATAGATTTGACAGAAAATACTTAAATACACAGCAAGGAGGAGCATTATGAAGAATTTCGAGAAATATCAGAGACAATATTTCATGCCACCCAAGGTCTCTTATGACTGGGTGAAGAAAGATTATGTGGATCACCCGCCAATTTGGTGTAGCGTTGACCTTCGAGATGGTAACCAGGCCTTGATCGAGCCTATGAGTCTTGATGAGAAACTTGAATTTTTCACAATGCTTGTTGAACTGGGCTTTAAAGAAATTGAAATCGGTTTTCCGGCAGCGTCTGAGACAGAGTTTGAATTTGCCAGAACACTTATCGAGAAAAATATGATTCCTGAGGATGTGACTTTGCAGGTACTTACTCAGGCGAGAGAGCATATTATAAAAAGAACATTTGAAGCTGTAAAGGGCGCGCCCAGAGCAATCATCCACCTCTATAATTCCACATCTGTTGCTCAGCGCGAGCAGGTTTTCAAAAAGAACAAAGAGGATGTTAAGCAGATAGCAGTCGAAGGAGCAAAGCTTCTTGATAAGCTTGCAAAAGAGACAAAGGGCAACTTTTCTTTTGAGTATTCTCCGGAGAGCTTTCCGGGAACTGAGGTTGATTATGCGGTTGAAGTCTGCAATGCAGTTCTTGATGTATGGAAGCCGAAAAAGGATAACAAGGTAATAATAAATATACCTACAACTGTTGAGATTGCCATGCCTCATGTATTTGCAACTCAGGTTGAATATATTCACAAGAATCTTAAGTATCGTGATGCCGTTACACTGTCACTTCATCCTCATAACGATAGAGGATCAGGCATAAGCGACGCTGAGCTTGGATGCCTTGCAGGCGCTGACAGAATTGAGGGCACACTTTTTGGTAACGGTGAGAGAACCGGAAATGTTGATATCGTTACGCTTGCTCTTAACATGTATTCACATGGTGTTGATCCGGGACTTGACTTTAGCAATATCAATAAGATTGGTGAAGCCTATGAGCGTCTTACCAGAATGAGAATATTTGAGCGTCAGCCCTACGCCGGACAGCTCGTATTTACTGCATTTTCAGGCTCACATCAGGATGCTATCAGTAAGGGATTCTCCTGGCATGAAGCCGGGAAGGATAAGGGAATATGGAGTGTTCCTTATCTGCCAATCGATCCTAAGGACCTTGGAAGAGAGTATGATGGTGACGTTATCAGAATTAATTCCCAGTCCGGAAAAGGCGGCGTAAGCTACATCCTTAAGAATAATTATGGCATGATGGTTCCCAAAGAAATGCAGGCGGATATCAGCTACACTATCAAGGATATTTCTGACAAGGAGCATGCTGAACTTGCACCCGGACGTATTTATCAGATATTTGAAGATAAGTATGTACATAATGATTCCGTATTCAGAGTTGCGGATTGTCACTTTAAGCAGGTTAGCGGAATTCTTGCTGAAGTAACTCTTTCTCATGCAGGAAAAGAGCATATAGTAGAGGCTAACGGAAACGGCCGACTTGATGCGGTAAGCAATGCATTTAAGCAGTATTTCAATATCAGCTATGAGCTTTCAGTTTATGAGGAGCATGCACTTAGTCGCGGATCATCTTCAAAGGCTGTTACCTATGTCGGAATTACAAGCAATGGTAAAAAGTATTGGGGTGTAGGAATTGATGAAGATATCATTCGTTCATCAATCAATGCGCTTACAATTGCCGTTAATCAGTTGGATGTGGTAAGGGCCAGTACCGATGCAAAGGATGAGAGAATAAGCGCAATCCTCAATTATATTCAGGAGAATTATCTGACCGTTACATTGGATGATCTCTCCAAGGAGTTTTATTTATCAAAGCCGTATCTTTCAAAGTATATCAAGGAAAAATCCGGAATGACCTTTGGAGAAAACGTAAAGAAGATAAGGCTTAAAAAAGCGAGCATACTTCTTAAAAACGGTAATATGAAGGTTGAGAGAGTTGCTGAAGCTGCAGGCTATCAGAATGTTGAACACTTCAACAGACTCTTTAAGAAAAAATACGGAATGACTCCGGTGCAGTACAGAAGTAATAGTAGATAGCGCAAAAAATCAGATGAGGTATTCTACGAATCTGTTTTTAGTGTTATAATATTTAAGGTTTTGTTTAGGGAATCAATTTTTTATGAAGTGGAGGAAAAAATGACTTACGAAGAAGTAGTAGCAAAGGTAAAAGAAGCACTTAAGGATGCTGATGTTAGCAACGTTAAGGAGCACGCTGCTTACCAGTTCAATATAACAGGCGAGGGCGAAGGCGCATTCTATGTTGAAATCGCAGATGGAAAGATAAATGTTGAGCCTTACGAGTATTTCGACAGAGACATTCTTGTTTACACATCAGCTGCAGATCTGCTGGACATTCTTGAAGGTAAGACAGATTTCGTATCAGCTAATCTTGCAGGCAAGATCAACGCAGAGGGTGACCTTGCAAAGGCAGAGCTTTTAAAGGTAGCAGGCAAGAAGGCAGAGGCTAAGGTTGAGACCAAGGAAGAGCCTGCAAAGAAGCCCGCAGCACCTAAAAAGGCAGCAACAAAGAAGACAGTAGCTAAGAAGACTACTGCAAAGAAAGCTACAAAGAAATAATAGCTGACATATTTTAAATTTGATCAAACGGACTAGATGGCTGCTACAGTTTCTGTAGCAGCCATATTAAATTTGAGCATAGCACTTAGCGAGGTACTTCGCCGGTTTAGTGAGAGCCATAGAGGTCCACTTGGCAATTGGTTTATGAGCCTGGTGGAGTTTAATATAGAAAGAGAGAACTTATGGAAAAAAACGTTGATGTATTAATAATTGGGGCAGGACCCGGAGGAATTTTCTGTGCATATGAACTTATAGAGAAACGTCCGGACTTAAAGATTATGATCATTGAGAAGGGCAGATCTATTGAAAAGAGACAGTGTCCAAAAAGAACCACAGGAAAATGTATGGGATGTAAGCCATGCTCTATTACTACCGGTTTTGCAGGAGCAGGCGCATTTTCCGATGGTAAGCTTTCACTATCACCTGATGTTGGTGGAACACTTCCCGACATTCTTGGTTATGATGAGGCAACTGCTCTTATAAAAGAATCTGATAATATATATCTGAAATTCGGTGCAGACCAAAATGTTTATGGTGTTGACAAGGCAGAGGAAATAAGAGAGATCAGAAAAAAGGCGATAAATGCCAATCTCAAACTTGTAGAATGCCCAATCAGACATCTTGGAACCGAGGAAGGCTATAAAATATATAAAAAGCTTCAGGAACACCTTGAAGAAAAAGGTGTTGAGCTTGTTTTTAATACCATGGTTGATGAGATTCTTGTTGAGAATGGAATCTGCATCGGAGTAAAAACTCATGATGGTGATACTGTTACAGCAAAGGAAATAGTATCTGCTGTCGGAAGAGAGGGTGCAGACTGGTTCCATTCCCAGTGCGATAAGATTGGGATTGAGACTAAACCCGGAACAGTAGATGTCGGTGTCAGAGTCGAGGTGAGAGATGAGGTTATGCAGTTCCTTAATGAGAACCTCTATGAAGCAAAGCTTATCTATCACACACCTACCTTTGATGACAAAGTCAGGACCTTCTGTACAAATCCGTCCGGAGAAGTTGCCACAGAGTATTATGAGGGCGGCCTTGCTGTAGTAAACGGACATGCCTATAAGGGTAAGGAATTTAAGACTGATAATACCAACTTCGCACTTCTGGTTTCAAAGAACTTTACCAAGCCTTTTAAGTCACCTATCGAATATGGCAGAAAAATAGCAGAGCTTGGAAATATGCTCTGCGATGGAAAAGTACTGGTTCAGACCTATGGCGATTTTAGAAGAGGCAGAAGAACCACAGACGAGAGACTTGCGAGAAACAACCTCATTCCTACATTAAAGGATGCAGTTCCGGGAGACCTTTCGCTGGTATTCCCTCATAGAATAATGGTGGACCTTGATGAGATGATTCAGGCGCTTGATAAGGTTACACCTGGAATAGCCTCAGAGGAGACACTCCTTTATGGTGTAGAGGTGAAATTCTATTCAAACAAGGTTATTGTAAATAAGGACTTTGAGACCAGTGTAGGACATCTTCGCGCAATAGGAGACGGAGCCGGAATAACCAGGGGACTTCAACAGGCCAGCGCTAATGGACTTAAGGTAGCCAGAAGCATTCTTGATAAATTAGGAAAATAATGTAAAGGTGACATTGCAGCTAACACATGAGAGATAAAAAGTCAGTTAACAGAATAATTAGAAAAATACTGAGGAGCACATTGGTTATCACCCTGGCTACCTGCATGATGGGACCTCTAAGCGGCTGTGCAGGTTTAAGTAATACGAAGATTGTATTTACTACCGGCTTTACCGATAACGAACTTTTCAGGATTGAAGACTTATCCTGTATGAAATCTGAATACATGGTGTACCTGATCAATTCGCAGAATACTTATGAGACTGGTTTTGGCAGTGAAGTATGGAATGTGAACATCGGTGAGAATGACATGGAGAATTATGTCAAAGATAAGTGCCTCTCTACAATTGCGCAGGTTAAGGCTATGAATCTTCTTGCTGCTGAATCAGAAATAACTCTTACGGAGTCTGAAGCTTCAAATGCTGCATCAGCTGCCGCGGAGTATTATGCTTCTCTTAATGATGATGAGATCAGGGCTATGGGAGGAATTACCGAGGAAACACTAACTGCTATGTATACAGAGTATGCAACTGCAGATAAATTGTATGATTATATCATAAAGGATATTAATCCGGAGATAAGCGATGATGAAGCCAGGACCATAACAGTTGAGCAGATAGTTTTGAACACATGGAAACTGGATTCAAAAGGCGAAAAAACTGTGTTTAATGATGATGAAAGAAAATCCGTTAAAAACAAAGCTGCTCAGATTTTAAGGCAGGTAAGGGATGGCACAGAGTTCAGCACGTTGATGGAACAGTACAATGAAGCTGAAGAAGGTACGGTTTCCATCGGAAAAGGTGATGTTGAAAAAGAGATAGAAAATGCAGCGTTTAATCTTGATAACGGTGAAGTCAGCAGCATAATAGAAACAGAAGATTCCTATGTTATTCTCAAATGTATCAGTACTTTTAACAGGGAAGAAACAGAGGCGAACAAAGTAAGAATAGTAGAAGAGAAAAAGCGGGAGGTTTTTGGACAAAAGTATGATGCCTTTGCATCTACGCTTTCCCGAGTTCTTAATGAAGATCTTTATAAGAAGATTCATGTGACAGATGAAGAAAATGTAAATACCAGAACTTTTTTTGAGGTGTACAAGAATCATTTTAGTGAATGATGGAGGATTACTTATGAGGTTAAAAAGAACATCACTTTTATTTATTGCAGCTGCTGTGGCAGCTCCGTTATTTAGTATTGCAGTGCCGGTGAATGCAGATGTTAAGGCTGCAGGAGAATTTAAACCGGAAGACTATGGTGCTGTGGCAAATGATGGTAAGGGAGATACCGAAGCTATCAATAGAACTATTGATGCTGCTGGTGAAGCCGGAGGAGGAACAATAGTATTTGGTGCAGGAACCTATGACATCGATGTTATAGATTTTCATGGAACAGCAGTTGCTGTTAATGTCACCAAACCTAATATTAGCTTTGAGTTAACCAATTCAACTGTCTTTAAGGTTGTACCTACAAGCGCGGGAGAGTTTTGTGCGATAGATGTAAAGGGTGATAATTTCAGGATTTCCGGTGGAAGTATAGTCGGGGACAGAAGTAATCACAAGGGGTCAGACGGAGCAGATGGTCATGGCATTGGAGTAAGGGATTGTAAAAATGTACAGATTTCCAATCTTACCGTTTCTGATAACTGGGGTGATGGCATATACCTTGGTTCAGTGCAAAGTGATGGCTCATATCCGGGCTGCAGCTATGTTACCGTAACTAACTGTGTTGTTAAAAATAATAGAAGAAATAACATCGCAATAGTAGATGCAGATCACGTGGTAATTGACGGATGTAATATATCAGGCGCAAATGGGGCCTCACCACAGTGCGGAATCCTTATTGAACCAAACACCAATCAGGGGAATGTTCCTAAGAAAGCTGTATGCTCCGCAATCGAGATAAAGAATACTACTGTGAAGTCTAAGAAAGCCCATCAGAAAAACGGACAGTTCTTTGCACTCAATATTTTGAATCCTTATTACCAGAGTAATAATAAGGTTGTTGCCAAGAATGTTAAGATAACAAAATGTACCTTTAAGGGCGATGTTGGTAACTATTCAGGGAAAAGTGTCACATTTAATAAGTGCAAAATAAAAGGCACTTTCTATGATCACAAGAATACGAAGCTTAAGAAATGCACAATCAAGAATAATTACAAGTTTTAATTAGCTTTTAGCCCAATACAAAAGAGCGTTCACTGCCAATAAGTAATGGCAGGAACGCTCTTTTGTGGCTAATGATTTATAAGAAAGGAGTGAGATTTTTTACTTTATAATGAATTTACTCAGCTCATCGTTAATTGATAATGCAGAATCGGATACGGAATTAGCAGCATCTTCAACACCCTTGGATTCAGATGCAATTTCCTGTGCGCTCTGAGCGAGGGAAGTAACTGTTGCCGTAACTTCTTCTGAACTTGCTGACTGCTCTTCAGATATAGCAGCAACGCTGGAAGCAATATCGTTGACATTGCCCATCATTTTGATCATATCGTTCATTGTGTCTGCTGTTGTATTAAGATCCTGGTATATCTTATTAAAGCTGTCACCAGCCTTTGCAACTGCTTCGCTGTTTTCGTTTATCGCATCCATATTATTCTGAGATTTCTCAGCAAGATTTTGGATCAGCTGAGTAATGTCAGAAATAATACTGCTTATTTCCTTGGTTGAATCCTGGCTGTTTTGGGCCAGTTTTCCTATTTCATCAGCAACAACCGCAAATCCTTTTCCGGCTTCTCCGGCTCTGGCAGCTTCTATGCTGGCATTAAGAGAAAGAAGATTTGTCTGCTCGGAAATGGATTCTATCATCTCTACAATTTCAGTTATCTTTTCTGCGGATTCACCGACAGTGGTAACAACTTCATTCATTTCATTCATGGAAGAGGTGATGTTGTCCATATTCGACTGGACTGTGTTCATATCACGCTGACCGATATTTGCCTGATTAACCAGTTCAAGCATTATGTCATTGGCCTTTGTTCCGCTGTCAGTAAGATCTGCAACTGCACCTGCAAGCTGCGTTGCGTTATTTGCCAGTTCACTGACAGCATTGGCAATGTCATCCATTGTGGTCTGAATCTGACCCATGGAGATTGATTGCTCATTTGCGCCTTCAGACATTTTCTCTGAGGCATCCCTTGAGGAAGAGGAGTCTGACTTTAGTTGTTCAGCCTTATTTTGGATAGAATTAATAGTATTATTCATTATATGAACATAATTATCCATTTCTCTGCTGATAAGACCGATTTCATCACCTTTGTCGGCAGGCATTTTTGTAGTGAAATCGCCGGCAGAAATCTTTGTGATACTGTTTGAAAGTCCGGTTACGGGTTTTGTTATTACTCTGTTTATGGTAAAGAGTATTACCAGAACTATAATGGCGATAAGTATTATCATGGCAAGTATGGCATAAGTCGTAAATCTGTTTGCAGATGCCTGAACTGCAGAAACACTTATCGATGAAATAAGAGTCCATGGAGTGCCCTCAATAGGATAAGCACATACATAATAGTTAGTAGCTGAATTACTGTCATATATTGTAACAGGTTCATGAGAACCACTTTTTACATAGGATTGTAATTCATTGAGATAAGGATTGTTTTGATCTGCAATCTTTGCGCCATTTAATGAAGGATCAAAGAAAGATATCAGATAATCATTATCTATGACTATTGAAGAACCAGCTTTCATAGGAGAAAATTCAGACACGGTTTTTTGAAGGTCACTGAGGAAAACATCTACTGCGCAAACACCAACTTCACCACTGGAAAAATCATTTTGTCGAACGAAGGATACGCAGAGGGCGTTTTCTAAAGCATCAACATAAGGATCTGTTGCGACAAAGGATTCATTTCCAAGACCTGCCTTGTACCAGTCACGTTCTGTTGGCTTCCATGAAGCATCACGCTCAGAATGGTTTGCGAAAATATAGCTATCATCGGAAAAACCGATGTAGAGTCCGGAATTTTTAATAGAATCATATCTGGCAGTAGGTTCAATGTATTTAAGCATGGAATCATGATCCTCGAAGGGAACCTGCTCCAAAGTATCACAATATTGACCAAATTTAGAAGTAAGCATATTAAAGGGTGTACCAAGTTCGTTGGCATTGGCTTTAGTCTCAGCCGCCAAATCCATAAGTGTTATTTCAGTTATGGTATTTCTGGCACTAAATGTTAAGAATAATATAATAGCAACAATGCCTACAACGATAATCGGCATAAGGCATAAAAGAAGTGTGGTACTGATACTTCTTTTTACTTTTGCTCCTTTAACTTGTATTCCTGCATTCGTATTATTGGTTTCCTTAGCCATTTTAAACCTCCTACACTGACGATTTACAGAGCAAATGCTATAGTACAACTGAATTCGAAAAGTTCTTGAACCATGAATCCGGTATGTTTGCTATAAAGACTCTGATGTTTTTTCTTAATACATAATTTTAAACGAAATATCAGATAATTAAATGGAGTTTATAGAAAACTAAGCATATTCATAATTATTTAATCATTATTTGCTATATGATTTTACGCTATGAATTTAGTGCATCAGCGAATTGTGATGTTGCCTTTTGTTAGCACTCAAAATTGATGAGTGCTAATTTTTTATTGACTTTTAGTTCGGCGAGTCTTAAACTCATATTTGTGGGTATCCTGTGGTAGTGGTTATAGGAGATGCTGTTTGCAGTATATTTCTTAAGAGCCTTCTGAATACGGGATGTTGAACCTGTTGAGGTTAACCACATACAAATGAGAAAAACGCGGTATAAATTATCCAAGATTTCCGCGATTATTTGGAGGCAGTAAATATGGAAAAAAGAGGTAATCTTTCAATTAATTCTGAGAACATGTTCCCTATAATCAAGAAATGGTTATATTCGGATCATGATATCTTTTACAGAGAAGTGGTATCTAATGCCTGTGATGCTATCACTAAGATCCGTAAAATGGATATGATGGGAGAGTATACACTTCCTGATGGCTTCAAACCTCGCGTAGATATCGTTCTTAATGATAAGGAAAAGACTATCAAAATTATTGATAATGGTATTGGTATGACAGCTGACGAGGTTGAGGAATATATCAACCAGGTAGCTTTTTCAGGTGCAACAGATTTCCTTAACAAGTATAAAGATAAAGCTAATGCTGACCAGATTATCGGTCACTTTGGTCTTGGCTTCTATTCCACATTCATGGTATCTGACTATGTAGATATCGATACACTTTCATATAAGTCAGATGCCGCATCAGTACATTGGACCTGCGATGGCGGTTCTGATTTTGAGATGTCAGACGGTGACAAGAAGGAAATCGGTACAACCATCACACTTCATCTTTCAGATGATTGCCTTGAATTCTGCAACGAATACAAGGCTCGTGAAGTAATTGAGAAATACTGCTCATTCATGCCTTATGAGATTTATCTTTCAAGAGAAAATGAGGAAGGCACAGAGACCATCAAGGAATCAGAGAAGAGAGATGACGATGTTGTAATCGAAGTTATTGAGCCTGAGAAAAAAGAAGAAGCTAAATCTGATTCTGAGAAGGATGGCGAGGCTTCAGAGGAAAAGAAGGAAGAGGAGAGAAAGCTTAAGATTCGGAGAAGACCTCAGCTTCTTAATGACACACATCCGCTCTGGGCTAAGACACCTAAGGATTGCACAGATGAGGAATACAAGGAATTCTACAGAAAGGTATTCCGTGACTACAAGGAGCCTCTGTTCTGGATTCACCTCAACATGGATTATCCTTTCAACCTTAAGGGAATTCTTTACTTCCCTAAGATTAATATGGAATTTGAATCCGCAGAGGGTGTTATCAAGCTCTACAATAACCAGGTATTTATTGCTGATAACATCAAGGAAGTTATACCTGAATATCTGATGCTGCTTAAGGGAGTAATTGACTGTCCTGATCTGCCTCTTAATGTTTCAAGAAGTGCACTTCAGAATGATGGATTTGTTAAAAAGATTTCTGACTATATTTCCAAGAAAGTGGCAGAGAAGCTTGCAGGTCTTTGCAAGACAGATAAAGAGAACTACGACAAATACTGGGAAGACATTTCTCCTTTCATCAAGTATGGCTGCTTAAAGGATGACAAGTTCTGTGAGAAGATGAATGATTACATCCTCTTTAAGAATCTGGATGGTAAATACCTCACACTTCCCGATGCTCTTCAAATCAATAAGGAGGCAGAGGAAGCTGCAGCAGCTGAGGAAGCAAAGGATGAAAATGGTAACAAGGTTGAGGCAGAAGTAGTTGATGAGAACGGAAACACAGTATCAGGAGAGGAATCAGATAATGCTGATTCAAAGGATGCTGAGAAGGAAAAAGAGCCCCGTATAATTTACTATGTAACTGACGAGCAGCAGCAGAGCCAGTACATCAATATGTTTAAGGCTCAGAAGATGGATGCGTTCATTCTTAACCACAACATCGATGTGCCTTTCATTCAGCAGCTTGAGTCCAAGAACCAGGATATCAGATTCCAGAGAATTGATGCTGATCTCACAGATACCTTCAAGAGTAAGACATCTAAGAAGGCTGAGAAAGAATTTGAAGAAATCGAAAAGAATATCGGAGAGCAGATGAAAAAGGCTCTTAAAAATGAGCAGCTTGTTGTTAAGATTGAGAGACTTAAAGATAAAAAGATTTCTTCAATGCTCACAGTATCTGAGGAAACACGTCGTATGCAGGATATGATGAAGATGTATGCTGCAAACGGAATGATGATGGGCGATCTTGGAATGGGTGGACAGACACTTATTCTTAATGCAAATCATCCTCTTGTTAAATATGTCATGGAAAACAAAGAGGGCGATAATGTTAATACAATATGTGAGCAGCTTTATGACCTTGCCCGCATCCAGAATGCTCCTTTGGACGCTGAGTCAATGACAAAATTTGTTCAGAGAAGCAATGACATTATGATGCTTCTTGCGAAATAAGTAATAAATGTAAAGTTAGTTAGATACGTATAACATTTTTATTAGTGTAAAGCAGGCCGAAATCAGCGTAGATTTCGACCTGTTTGTCTATATTATATAAAAATTATTTTTAATTTGAAGGTTATTTTTTTCAAAAATCGTTATATACTAAGTAAGATGATGTCTTGGATGCAAAAGTAAATTGTATACAGGTATCTTTTATATTTACAAACAGACTACGCTATTATTTTAACCGTGCTGTCAGATAAATGCACAAACCTGATTCGGTTATTTATGTAGTGGCGTACTGAATCTAAGAGGAGATGTAATGCCGGCACTAGTTGAAATAAGGGATATATGTAAGGTTTATAATCCCGGCGAGAATGAAGTCAGGGCTCTCGATCATGTGAGCCTTAACATTGACAAAGGGGAATTCGTAGCCATTATCGGGCAGTCAGGTTCTGGTAAATCCACACTTATGAATATGCTTGGATGCTTGGATACACCTACCAGTGGGAAGTATTATCTGCATGGTATAGATGTTTCCCATATGAGTGATGATGAGCAGTCAGATGTACGAAACAGAGAGATAGGCTTTATTTTTCAGGGCTTTAATCTGATACAGTCTCTTACGGCGCTTGAAAATGTTGAGCTTCCGCTGATGTACAGAGGTGTAAACAAGAGAAAAAGGCGTGAGCTGTCTATTGCGGCTCTTGAACATGTAGGACTTGGTAAGAGAATGACTCACAAGCCATCTGAGCTTTCAGGAGGTCAGCAGCAGAGAGTGGCGATAGCAAGAGCTATAGCCCAGGCACCGCCTATTTTGCTTGCAGATGAGCCTACAGGTAATCTGGACAGCGGATCCAGTAAGGAAATCATTTCCATAATAAAGAGGCTTTATGCTGAGGGCCGAACCGTAATTCTGATTACACACGACCCCGGAATTGCAAAACAGGCAAAGCGTATCATAACAATAAGTGATGGCAAAATTGCCAAAGACGAAATAAATGAGAATTTCACTTTGTAACTAAATTAGTACCAATAATGATAGTGAGGAGTAAGTATGTATCTGTTATCTTGGAAAAAAAGAGAAAAAAGTGGAGATGCCGGGGAGAACGTAATTGAAAAGTCAGATGTAGCGGTTGCGGAAAAAACAAATGAGGTTGCTGCAGAAAAAGCAAATGAAGTTGCTGATACCACTACTGATTTTTCATCTGATTTAACCTATAAACCTAAAAAGAAGAAAGGCTATATTAAATTCATCGTGCTGGCGCTAGTAGTTGCCTTAATTGCTTTTATAGTTTATTCGAATATAAAAACAAGTAATGCACCAACACCTGTTACTACTCAGAATGTAACAAAAGGTGATATAGAGGTTATCGTATCAATTAGTGGTAACGTTGCATCAGATGAGAGCAAGACATATTTTGCAAAGCTTAGTGCTCCCATCGGAATAAACGGCCTTTCAGAAGGTGACAGGGTAAACAAGGGCGATGTTATTTATTCCTACGATGAAGCTGAACTTGAGAAATCAAAGAAAAAAGCAGAGCTCAGTCTTCAGCAGGCAAACGGAAGCTACAACGGAAGCCTTGAGAAAAATAAAAAAGCAACTGATGTCCTTGAGGGAAACAGCATCCATGATATCAATAACCGACTTGATGAAATCACACATCAGATAGATGATATCAATAACAAGATTACTGAGAAAACCGCAAGAATGAATCAGACACTGACAGATCTTCAGAAGGTAAGTCAGGACGTTGATCAGAACAGGGTATCAGACGGCTATGATGCTGCACTTAAAAATGATGCTCCAAATGAGAGAAGAACTGAAGATGGCGAAAGCCAGATGGCACTAGAGATTGCAGATGCAATTTCAGATGTTCAGTATGCGCTTCAGAATGATCCCGAGATTCGTGAATGGAACAAACAGATAACGGCATTGAATGAGGAGAAGGCTGATCTCAGCGAGCAGGCATCAGCAGAGATGTCAGCGCTTACATCAGGTGAGAAGAGTTCACTTGCTGCACAAAGAGAGCTTACAGAGCTTGAAAGTACATCTGCTATTGCTGATATAGAGGAAGCTGTTGGTGGAATCAAGGCTGATTTTTCCGGTGTTATCACAGAGCTTACAGCAACAGAAGGTGCTACAGTTGCTCCCGGAACAAAAGTTATGACTATCGAGAGTACTGATGATGTAAGAGTTGATATACAGATATCGAAGTCAGATCTCAGCAAGATTAAGACAGGTCAGAAGGTTGATATTACTGTTAATGGTAAAGCCTATGAAGGTGAAGTAAAACAGATATCAGGTACTGCCAGGAACAATGCCAGTGGCGTTCCTGTTGTAGATGCAAAGATAAAGATAAACAATCCTGACAGCGACATTATTCTTGGTGTCGAGGCGGGCAATAAGATTCATACGGATAAAGCCACAGGCGTTATAGTAGTTCCTTACGAATACATTGGAACTGATTCAGAAGGTGACTTTGTTTTTGAAATCGAGAACGGTGAGCTTGTAAGAAAAGGAGTTACTCTCGGTCTTTCAACCACAACTGAAGCTGAAATCACAGAGGGTCTTAATGAGGGCGACATTATTGTTACAACTGATCCCACAACTCTTACAGCCGGAACCCGTGTAGTAGAAAATAACAGCGCAGAATAACGGAAGGTTCTATGGATACATTTTTAGAATACATAGAAAGTGCAATTAAAAATATTCGCAGCAATAAGATGCGTACAGGTCTTACCATGCTGGGAATCATAATCGGTATAGCCTCTGTTATAGCTGTAATTACAATAGGAAACGGAATGTCAGCCTACGTAGCCAATGAAGTCAGTTCTATAGGCGGTAATGTTGCAGGTATATATCTGGACAGATCAATAGCAGAGAGAGGCTTTACAGATGAAGATATAAGTGCTGTTAAGGAAAACTTTCCCGGACTTCTGGGAGCATCCTTTTCTGATACACAGTTCGGAATTGCCAGTGGACGAAAGGGCGCTTTCGATGCACTTATAAATGGTGCCGGCGCATCTTATAAATACTCTGCCGGTACTAAACTTAAGACAGGTAGTTATTTCTCGGATGATCAGGTTAATCAGGGTGCCAGGGTATGTGTACTGATGGAGAATGATGCAGTACATCTTTTTGGCACGAAGGATGCTATCGGCAAAACTCTGGAGCTTACTGTTGGTGGGTCTTCAGTTGAACTTGAGGTTATAGGAATCAGAGAAAACTGGTCAGAAATGATAACTCAGATGATGGAGTTAGAGGGATATTTTTGCATGATAGATATGCCGCTTACCACCTATGCCAAGTCTTTTGGGGTGGATATTTCTGAGTTTAGCAATATGGAGATATATTGGAATTCAGACCAGTCTGAAAGCATAGTAAAAAGTACCACCAAGTTCCTTGAGAACAGATTGGGACTAAGAGGGCAGGATGCAGTATATTACGTAAGTATGGCAGATGTATCATCTTCAGTTGATTCCATAATGAGTGCCATCACTTCTTTCATGTCCCTTGTAGCCGCCATATCCCTGCTGGTAGGCGGAATCGGAGTCATGAATATCATGCTGGTATCTGTGACTGAGAGAACCAGAGAAATAGGTATAAGAAAATCTATAGGTGCCAGAACTAAGGCTATAATGGTGCAGTTTCTTGCAGAGTCTGCAATCATTTCACTGATGGGTGGAATTGTAGGGATAACACTTGGTATCGGAGTTGCCTATGTTGGATGCGTCTTTTTGAAATTAACTCCTGTAATAGATCCTTTTATTGTGGCAGGCGCAGCAGTTTTCTCAATTATGATCGGACTCTTTTTTGGAATTTATCCTGCAAGAAAAGCTGCAAAGTTAAAACCTATAGATGCTCTTTCAAGGAATTAGTTTAATGGAATATTTAAAAAGTGCTATATCAAGTATAAAACAGAATAAAGGACGTACCTTCCTTACAATGTTGGGTATAATCATTGGTATTGCATCGGTTATAACCATTCTTTCAATCGGTAACGGTATGAAAAGCTATGTAAATACCTCACTGGATGAAATGTCATCCGGGGGTGTTACCATAAATCTTGATCCTAAGAAAACCGACAGATATCTGAATATCGATGATCTTGAGAAGATAAGAGATGTAGTTCCTGAGATGCTTGGAATAACAAATTCCATAAGTGCGAACGGTGAAGCTGTTACTGACAAGCAACAGCTGGAAGTGGGTATCACAGGGGGATTGCCGGATATTGCAAGGGAAAATACAAAAGGTATGTTTGACGGAAGATTCTTCAGACAGGATGATGTTGAGTCGGGAGCTGCAGTATGCGTCATTTCCCAGGAAGATGCTATTTTGCTTTTTAATACAGATGAAGTAGTTGATAAGTCTTTTCAACTTAACATAGGTAATAAAAGTTCTGAATGTTCGATAGTGGGAGTAACAAGGAGTGATGAAGAAGACATCAAAAATGCCAGAGAGGCAGTCAGGAAGAAAGAACAGGCATACAATTGGTGTACAATCCAGGTCCCTTACACATTATTGACTGGCAGATTTGGACTTAGCGGTGAAAAGATAACAAGCTTTAAAATATATACATCACCTGGAATTGCTGATGAAACAGCACTGAAGGTAAAGAGCGTTACCGAGAATTTAATTGATGTCAGAGGTGAGGGCGCAGTACAGATCCAGTCCTTCGCAAGTATAGCAGGAGCCTACAACAATATTCTTAATATTGTCACACTGGTAGTTGCCCTTATTGCAGCAATTTCCCTCCTCGTTGGCGGTATTGGTGTTATGAATATAATGACTGTTACCGTTACTGAGAGAACAAGGGAGATTGGAATACGCAAATCTCTTGGAGCAAAGACATCCTATATTCTGATTCAGTTTTTGACTGAGTCGGCAGTCATAACACTTATCGGTGGTATGATCGGAATACTTATGGGATATCTCTTTACCAGAATAGTTCAGCTGTTTATGTCATTTCCGCCGGTCATCAGTCCTATGGATGTGCTTATGGTTGTTACCATATCTATTGCTGATGGACTGTTCTTTGGCATTTATCCTGCAAGAAAAGCAGCTAAGATGGATCCTATCGAAGCTCTCAGGCAGGAATAAAAAATGTAAAATATTTATGAAGCCACTCGTGTTCGAGCGGCTTTGTTTTATGATATAATATTTTGGAATATGTACTCTTTGGGGAATCTTTTACGTGAATAGTATTATTGACAGCATATTAAATGGACAATTTGAAAATAATGAAAGGACTTTAAGTTTTTCTCTGCCTCGCCTTGAGCTTAGTATTAAGCCCGGAGAGATAGCAGAGGGAAGCTTTATTATCTATGGTCCTAAGGACAAGGCAGTACAGGGGGTAGTATCGACTTCTGAGCTTCGTATGCAGGTTATCACAGCTAATTTTTCCGGCTATGAATTTGAAGTGGGCTACAGATTTGATGGTACAGGTCTTAGTGCAGGTGATGCCATTAAGGGCGAGTTTTATGTAATATCAAATCAGGGAGAATACCAGCTTCCCTTTGTAGTTAGTGTGGAGATAAGTCACGTTATGTCCAGCCTTGGACCTATACGCAATATGTTCCACTTTGTGAATCTGGCCAAGACTGATTGGGATGAAGCAAAAAAACTCTTTTATTCTGATGAGTTCATAGATGTTTTTGAGGAGAGTGGCGACAGTTATGAAAGCCTTTACAGAGGCTTATCTGCTGTACCTATGTCTGAAGCCAACATGGAGGAATTCTTAATCTCCATTAAGAAGAAGCAACCTATATCATATATTCCCGATCGCACGGAGATAGTTATTGATAATCCTGCAGCAGTTTCTGAGCATACGGTTATGATAGCGAGAAACGGCTGGGGGTATACGAGACTTGAAGTTGTTTTTGACGGAGAGTTTCTGGATGCTGATTCCAAGGACATAACAGATAATGATTTTATAGGGAATAACTGTTTCTATAAATTCAGAATAAATACTGAGCATCTCCATGACGGGAATAACTTTGGTTCCATAACTTTTCAGACACCATATACTCAGGTGAAAATTCCGGTTACAGTTAGGGTGAACCTGGGTATAGAGCATCTTTCAACAGTTGAGATGGATAAAAAGAAGCTGATTGTTGAGCTTGTGAAGACTTATGAGAGCTTTAGAAGCAAGAAAATCGGCTCAAGAGACTGGCTTTCAGAGAGTGGGAAACTTGTTAACAAAATGAATGCCATAGACCCTAAGGATCCGGCATTCAGACTATATACCGCACAGTATCTCATAACTGCCTCAAGGGTTACTGAGGGAAAATGGATCCTTGATCAGATGAAGACAGTGCTTGAAGAAGAGTATCCTGATAATGATACCCTTTACTGTTATTACCTGTATCTGACCACCCTTGTGACAAGAGATGAGTATTCTATAAATGAAGTTTCCCGAATGATGGAAGGAATCTTTTCTAGAAATTCAGATAATTGGCGTATTGCATGGCTCCTTTTGTATATTTCAGAGGAGTATTCATCAAGCCTGTCAAGCAGATGGATGCTTTTGGAGCAGCAGTTTAAAGATGGATGCAGAAGCCCTATTCTTTTTATAGAAAGTCTGAATATACTTACAGATTCTCCTACCATGCTTTCAAGAATGGGAGAATTTGAGCTTCAGACATTACAATATGGAGCCAAAAAAGGTATATTGCAGTCGCCTCTTATTGATCAGGTGGTATATCTTGGTTCAAGGGAGAGGACTTATAACGAGAAACTCTGTAAAATCCTGATGGAGTGCTACAAGCTAAGAGAGGACAATGAGTCACTTGAGGCTGTTTGCTCACTTCTTATAAAGGGTAACAGAACTGACAAAGCTGCCTTCCATTGGTATGCTATGGGAGTTGAAAACGAGCTTCATATTACAAGGCTTTATGAATATTACATGGCTTCAATCTATCTTGATGAGGATGGAATGCTTCCCTGTGAAATATCCAAGATGGTGCTGATGTTTTTCTCTTATCAGAGTGATCTTGATTATGAGAAAAATGCGATTCTTTACAGATATCTTCATGAGCATAGGGATGAATATCCCGACCTGTACGACTCCTACAGACTGCAGATAGAAAAATATCTTCTTGAGCAGCTGGACAGAGGCCGCATTAACAAAGACCTTGGATATTTATACAAGAATCTTCTTACAAGTCAGATGGTTGATGCCAGCAACTGCGATAAGGTTATGCGCATTCTCTACAGTAATGAGATAAAGACTGATAATCTTCGCATGACCAAAGTAATAGTTGTATATGATAAGCTCCAGGAAGAAGTCGAGTATCCTTTGGTAAACGGCTCGGCGTTTGTGCCTCTTTATGGAAGCGATTACTCTGTATTTCTTGCGGATGTTGATGACCATAGATTTGCTGAGGGTATACCCTTCATTAATGCAAAGCTTATGCTGGTCGGACAGCTTGCTTCTTACGTTGTTCCTTATATTCAAAAGGGACCTGAGAGTATAGACCTGTTCCTTTGTGAGCTTGAAAAGAGTGCCTATACCATCACCATGGAAAATGTGGGAAGATATAGAGATCTTGCAGATAATCCTCAGGTAAGAGAAATCTGTAGAAGAAGGATCAGGGAAAGTCTAATCCGTTTTTATTATGATAATAATTTTGAGCGCCAGCTTTCAGAGTACATGGATGAAGTGGAGATGGATAAGCTCGGCACCACAGACAGGACCAATATGTTTGAACTTATGGTTATGTCCGGGAACTACACCAAAGCATATAATCTTGTAAGCAGATTCGGGACCTACAAGCTTGATCCCAGAGTTGTTATGAGATTGTGCGGAAGGCTTCTTGATAATGATGCTCTTGAAAGCAATGAGGATAATTCCAAGATCGCCTGGTATGCATTTTCACAGTCTAAGTATGATGATCAGCTGATAACCTTCCTTGCAGGCTGCTATAACGGAACCATAAAGCAGATGAGGGATTTATGGAAAACAGCTGACTCCACCGGAATAGATGCTTTTGAACTGTCTAAGAGGATGCTTGTACAGATATTGTATACAGGTGCTCATATCGGTGATAAGACGGCGCTGTTTAAAGGTTATGTAACAAAAAGTGGCGGAGGAGACAAACTTGAGAAGGCATTTCTCGCAAAATCATCTCATGATTATTTTGTAGAGAATATGGTGACCGACAGTTATATATTTGAGAGAATAGGCATACTTGCAAAAGAAGGAAGTACGCTTCTTGATGTTTGCAAAATGGCTTATTTAAGATTTTTTACAGAAGCAAATCACGAAAACCTAAAGCCTGACCAGGCTACTGTCCGTTCATTTTTAAAGAGCCTTCTTGATAAGGATATATATTTTTCATTCTTCATGCACTACCAGAATGAATTGCCGCAGATGCAGAGATTCTGTGACAAGTCGATAATTGAGTATCGCACGGAACCCGGAACAAATTGCATTGTTCATTACATTTCCAGTGAAGATGAATATGAGGAATATAAGACAATGCCTATGCAGGAGATGTATCAGGGAATCTATGATGCTTCGTTTATCCTGTTTTTCGGAGAGCAGATTCAGTATTACATAACTGAGGAAAACTACAACGGTCGGGGAGGAAAACTCACTGAAAGCGGAACCATTTCCAAGAACGATATTGTACAGGAGACTGTTGCAGGAAGATATTCGATCATTAATGATATTATGATCGGAAAAACTCTTCAGGATTATGACACAGTGGACAGACTTCTTGCCGAGTATTACAGGAAAAGGTTCCTTACAAATAAACTCTTTAGGATGCTTTGATTATGTCATTTTTCAATAAAACAAAAAATTCAAGAAGATATGTGCTTGGATATGATCTGGGGGAGGAAGTCTCGCAGATCAGCTTTCTTGCATCTGATTCGGATCTTCCGGAGACACTGTCTACACTGGCAGGTGCAGAGGCTTATAATATTCCTACTGTTCTTTGCAAGAGGAATGAAGTTAACCAGTGGTTTTACGGTAAAGAAGCATTATCTAAGGTAGGAGCAGGTGAAGGAGTAAAGGTTGACGGTCTTATTGAAAAGGCAAGACTTGGTAAGCGTGTTGATGTCGACGGGACTGGCTATGATCCGGTTTCACTTTTAACACTGTTTGTAAAAAGAACTCTTTCACTGTTATCGATGGAAATGTCCATGGATATGGTAGATGCCATCGCATTTACAACAAAGACCATGGATTCAAGAATGATAGAGGTTTTGTCAGAGGTTACGGGAGCGTTGTCTCTTCATGTAAAGAATATATTTTATCAGAGTTATGAAGACAGTCTTTATCATTATATGCTCTACCAGCCTGATGAACTTCTCACCCATGCAGTGATTGCCTGTGATTACAGCTTCGGAGAGATGACTGTATATGATATGAAGCTAAATCACAGAACCAAACCTATAGTAGTAACCATAGATAAGAGTGTATACGACGGAATGGCTCTCTCTGAGGGGAGACTTTCAGATAATACAAGTGAGCGTGCAGAGCAGGTTACAAGACTTGATACCAGATTCCTTGAATTTGCCAAGAATACTATGGATGGCAGGATAGTCAGCTCTGTATTCCTTCTTGGTGACGGCTTCAGGGATCAGTGGATGTCCAAGTCACTGGAGTTTTTATGCAGAACCAGAAGAGTATTCCAGGGAAACAATCTGTTTAGTAAGGGAGCAAGTATTGCTGCCAGAGAAAAGGTAGGAGCCAGCGAGAGGTCTGAAAAATATGTACTTCTTGATGGCGGAAAGCTTAAGTCCAATCTCGGAATCATGGTAAAAAAACAGGGGCAGGAAGTTTATCACGCCCTTCTTGATGCAGGCGAAAACTGGTTTGATGTAGGGACACAGCTGGATATGATCCTTGATGATGAAAACAGTGTGAATATAGTTATAACACCGCTTACTGCAGGAGACAGATATACTCACACCATTGAGCTTACGGATCTTCCCCAGCGGCCGCCCAGAGCAACCAGAATAAGGATGAAGATATCCATGAGCTCTGCAAATAAAGTAAATGTACATATTGAAGACATGGGCTTTGGGGAGCTTTTTGAAGCTTCAGATATGTATTATGACGAGGAGATTTCGGTATGAGTGGACCTATACTTTGTACCGGAAGGTACGCATTAAAACCATATTATCTTGAAAAAATAGGCCGCAGGATTTATTCAATAGAAGAGCTTTGCTATTGCATAATGCAAAATGCATTTCTTATAGATACAGATTTCTTTGATATGAATCTTGTGGACTGGATAGGTGATGAGCTTTTGCTTCAAAAGCTTTCAGATGAGCTAAGAAGCATGCTTGTCCATAATTGTTCTGCTGCAGCTTTTGCAGGACTTATACTTGAATATGTCGGCTATTCATCCAAGGAGGAGATAAGCTCTGTTGAGGAGATATTAAAGAATAACGCTGACATGGACATCTATGAAAAAAGAATGTCCAGAGCAGAATATCTGATGAGACAGGGGCATCTTCATCAGGCATTTGCAGAGTTTGGCTATTTGCAGATGCATATGCCTGAGATGGATAAAAAAGCCCGTGCCAAGATAGAACATAATCAGGGAGTTATGTATGCTCATCTGTTCATGTACGAAAGGGCGGCGGAGTTTTTCCTGAAGGCATACGAGGATGGCGGAGATGATGAGTCATATCTGGGATTTCTTGCTGCAAAGCGTATGCTTATGGATGAAAAGGAATACGTTTCTTTTGTGGGCTCTCACAAGGAAGCACACAATTTATCGCTAAAGCTTGAACAGAGAATGGATGAGGCCAATGATCTTTATGATGCCAGCAGTGCAAACATAAAGCTGCGTAGTCTTGAATTATATCGCTCCGGGGCTAAGATGAGCGAGTATTACGATGAGGTGGAACGCATTACAGCGGATATGAAGGAAGAGTATCGGGGATTGGTTGAATAATGGGGTTCTTTGATCTTTTTAAGAAGAAAAGTACATATCATCAAGAACGTCATCAGCAGAATGAGCTGGAGAACTGGAATGACATTGTCTATACCAGAAAAAATATAGACATGGACGATCCGGTTCAGAGACATGAGTATGTTTCCAACTGTTTACAGCAGATGGCTGAGGCGAGCAGGGACATGGATAACCTGCAGCTTGAGTATCGTGTTGTCACTTCTCATTTAAGGGACATGGAGGAAATAGATGCTCTGCCGCCTGAAAACAGGGCAGAGGTCAATCAGTGTGCTCAGAGAATTCTGGACAGTGAAGCTCAGCAAAAAACATTTAATAAGAGAAAGAGCAGGATGACGGATCAGGAATTTGAAAGAGCTGACCGCCTGCAGAAACAGATTAAAAAGGGAGCCGAGGCACTTAAGGAAGCCGAGGAATATCACAGAAAGGTAAAGAATGACTTAAAGCGCCTGGACGAGGAGCGACAGGCCTATGATTTCAGGAAGGCAGATATAGAAGCCACATCCGATAACATGCAAAAGCTTATGATGGTAGTGGCTGTTTCACTTGGTGTTATAACCGTGGGACTTGCGATTTTATCGCTTGCCTTAAAGCTCAATGTGATTTATGGATATATGGTTGCAATATGTGTTGCGGCACTTGCCTTTCTTTATCTTAATCAGAAAATTCATGAGCTGCGAAGAGAGAAAAAGGTGGTGTTAAATACAACCGCCAGACTTATTCAGCTTGAGAATACGGTAAAGATCCGTTATATCAACAGTAAAAATCTGATAGATTACGAGTGCATGAAATATAACGTGAACAATTCCAGGGAACTATTAGCACTTCACGAGAAATATCTTCTGGAAAAGACCGAAAGAGAAAGATATGCTGCAGCTACAAAGCAGCTGGATATCAATCAGAGGGCTTTGGTGTTCACTTTGAGAAAGTATAGGATAAAGGACCCTGAAGTCTGGATACATCAAGCAATAGCCCTTGTGAACCACGGAGAAGAGGTAGAAATACGCCACGAGCTTATCGAGCAGCGTCAGCAGCTTAGAAAGCAGATGGATTATAACAGAGATGTGGTTGCAGGAAATGCGAAGAATGAAATAGAGGAGCTGGTAAAACAATATCCGGTTTACAGGCAGGAAATTCTGGATATGGTTGATCGGTTTGAACAGAGATATCCCGGAGCATGATGAAATTGTCGGCAGTGTGCATAGATATGCATTGCCGGCAATTTTTTTCTTGCCAATGAAAATCAGTTATTGTAGTATGTACTTTGTTGGTTAAATTAGTGTGTAACAACATTATATTTACCATTCTTTTATCAGAGTGAGTGTCATATTATTACCGGTAAAAGAAGGCAATTATTAAAAGAGATTCACAGGAAGAATTATGGCGGAAATATTTTATAAGGAAAACGATAAGATAGGTGAGGAGTGCGGCGTTTTCGGAATGTACGATTTCGATGGCGGCGATGTTGCACAGTCTATTTATTACGGACTATTGTCACTACAGCACAGAGGCCAGGAGAGCTGCGGTATTGCTGTCAGTGATACTAACGGACCAAAAGGAAAAGTAACGAGTCATAAGGACATGGGACTGGTTAATGAAGCGTTTAATCATGAGATTCTTTCGGGAATGCATGGTGATATAGGTGTTGGGCATGTTCGCTATTCTACAGCAGGCAGCAGCACCAGAGAAAACGCTCAGCCCCTTGTCCTTAATTACGTTAAAGGGACACTTGCAATGGCTCATAACGGTAATCTTGTAAATGCTCCTGAGCTTAGAGAAGAACTTGCATATACCGGTGCAATTTTTCAGACTACGATAGATTCAGAGGTCATTGCATACCACATTGCAAGAGAGAGATTAAATACTCCAAGCGTTGAGCTTGCCGTGGCTAATGCGATGAATAAGATAAAGGGTGCGTATTCCCTTGTTATCATGTCTCCCAGAAAACTTATCGGAGCAAGAGATCCCAACGGATTCAGACCGCTTGTTATAGGTAAGAGAGATAACTGTTATGTTCTTGCATCAGAGACCTGCGCTCTCGATACTATAGGCGCAGAATTCATAAGAGATGTGGAGCCCGGTGAGATTGTCACTATTTCCCCTCAGAAGGGAATAGAATCCAACAGGCAGATGTGCCAGAGTGTAAAGCATGGACACTGCATCTTTGAATATATCTATTTTGCAAGACCTGACTCTGTTCTGGATGGCGTCAGCGTATACGAATCCAGAATAAAGGCCGGACGTTTCCTTGCTATTGATTCTCCGGTTGAGGCAGATGTTGTAGTGGGAGTTCCGGAATCAGGAAATGTAGCAGCACTTGGATATTCAATGGAATCAGGAATCCCTTACGGACAGGCGTTTGTGAAAAATCAGTATATAGGCAGAACATTTATTAAGCCCGGTCAGAAGAGTCGCGAGAGCAGTGTACAGGTAAAACTGAATGCTCTTAGTAACGCAGTTAAGGGCAAACGTGTTATCATGATAGATGACTCTATCGTCAGGGGAACCACTTCTGACAGGATTGTAAGAATGCTCAGGGAGGCAGGTGCTACAGAGGTTCATATGCGTGTCAGCTCCCCGCCATTCCTGTGGCCATGCTATTTTGGCACGGATGTTCCTGCAAGAGAACAGCTTATAGCTTATAATAGAAATGTTGATGAGATCTGCAAGATCATAGGAGCTGATTCTCTCGGTTACTTAAGAGAAGAGAGACTTGATGAGATTGTAGGACATAAATTTGATATTTGTAAGGGATGCTTTACAGGTGATTATCCCGTTGCTCCTCCCGAAGAAGATATTAGGGGAGAATTTGAGCAATAACTATTAAGTTATAAAATTTAGGAGGATTAAAAATGAGTACAGACAGATATTCAAGCCCGCTTTCTGAGCGCTATGCCAGCAAGGAGATGCAGTACATTTTTTCACAGGATATGAAGTTCCGCACCTGGAGAAAACTTTGGATTGCCCTGGCTGAGATAGAGAAGGAACTTGGCCTTAATATTACTCAGGAGCAGATAGATGAGCTTAAGTCACATCAGGACGACATAAACTACGATGTTGCAAAGGCACGTGAAAAGGAAGTACGTCATGATGTAATGAGCCATGTATATGCTTATGGTCAGCAGTGCCCCAAGGCTGCAGGAATCATACATCTTGGTGCAACAAGCTGCTATGTGGGAGATAATACAGATATTATTGTTATGACAGAGGCACTTAAGCTGGTTCGCAAAAAGCTTCTTAATGTTATTGCAAGCCTTGCTAAGTTTGCTGATGAATACAAGGATCTTCCTACTCTTGGATTTACTCATTTTCAGCCTGCTCAGCCTACTACAGTAGGTAAGAGAGCATCACTCTGGCTTCAGGATTTTACTATCGATCTTGAGGACCTTGATTATGTTCTTGATAATATGAAGCTTCTTGGATCAAAGGGAACCACAGGTACACAGGCTTCTTTCCTTGAGCTTTTTGACGGAGATCTTACAAAGGTTGATAAGCTTGATCCCATGCTTGCAGATAAGATGGGATTTAAGGGATGTATGGCAGTATCAGGACAGACCTATAGCCGTAAGATTGACATGAAGGTAGTTAATGTTCTTGCAGGTATCGCTTCTTCTGCAACCAAGATGGCGCAGGATATAAGACTTCTTCAGCATCTTAAGGAGGTTGAAGAGCCTCATGAAGCTAAGCAGATCGGTTCATCTGCAATGGCATACAAGAGAAATCCTATGAGAAGTGAGAGAATCTGCTCACTTTCAAGATATGTGATCGTAGATACTTTGAATCCTGCAATCACTGAGATTTCACAGTGGTTTGAGAGAACACTTGATGATTCTGCTAACAAGAGACTTTCAATTCCTGAGGGATTCCTTGCAATAGATGGTATTCTTGATCTTTGCATGAACGTAACAGATGGTCTTGTGGTTTACCCCAAGGTTATTGAAAAGAGACTTATGTCTGAGCTTCCTTTCATGGCAACAGAGAACATCATGATGGATGCAGTTAAGCTTGGCGGAAACAGGCAGGAACTCCATGAGAAGATAAGAGAGCTTTCAATGATCGCAGGTGACCATGTAAAGAAGGATGGACTTGATAACGATTTGCTTTCAATGATCGTTAAGGATCCTGCTTTCCACATGACTGAGGAGAAGATCAAGGAGTGCATGGATCCTAAGAAATACACCGGATGCAGCGCTCATCAGGTAGAGAGATTTTTAAATGAAGTAGTAAATCCGATTCTTGAAGCTAATAAGGAAGAACTCGGTCTTACTGCTGAAATCAATGTCTAAGGATGTTCAACAATCTAATTTAGGGTAGAAACTGCATGTGCCTTCCCTGTAGCAGGGGAAGGCATCTGTATATATGGAAAATATATAGATTCCTTTATTCTCTGAAAACTGGAATCGTATTGGAATTTTTTTATCTGAACGGAATGATTCAGATATGAACTAATAGGTATAGAGGTGAAGGTAATGGCAAAAACATGGGATATAGAGAAATTTAAAAAGACAGCAAGAGCAGCTGCCGCAGAGGGTATTGTACTCTTAAAAAATGATAATGAGGTGCTTCCTCTTAAAAAGAATACAAAGCTTGCAGTATTTGGCAGAAGCCAGATGAATTATTACAAGAGCGGCACAGGATCAGGCGGCATGGTTAACGTAGACTATGTTGTCGGTATTTATGAAGCTCTTGAGCAATCCGGGAAATTCAAGCTTAATACAGAAGTAAGAAAAGCTTATGAGGATTTTGTAAAGGACAATCCCTTTGATACAGGAATCGGCTGGGCAGCAGAACCCTGGTTCCAGAAGGAGATGCCTCTTAGCGATGATTTTGTAAAAAAAGCAGCTGAAGAATCTGAAGCAGCAGTTTTTATAATCGGTAGAACAGCCGGAGAAGACCAGGATAATAAGAATGAGCCGGGAAGCTATCTTCTGACTGATGAAGAGGTTCTGGCATTAAAGAAGATAAGCAAGGCTTTTTCCAAGACCATAGTACTTCTTAATGTTGGAAATATCATTGATATGAAGTGGGTTAAAGATGTAGACCCTGAAGCTGTTTTATATGTATGGCAGGGCGGACAGGAAGGTGGAAACGCTGTTCTTGATGTGCTTTCCGGTGATGTTAATCCTTCAGGAAAACTTCCGGATACAATCGCTAAAAACATAGAAGATTATCCTTCAACAGCGAATTTTGGCTCAGATAAGAGAAACTTCCAGAAAGAGGATATCTATGTTGGATATCGTTATTTTGAAACCTTTGATAAGGATTCAGTGCTTTATCCTTTTGGATACGGTCTTTCTTATACTTCCTTTGATCTTGGCATCGGTGAGTTTTCTTACGATGATGAGGAGGGTGTAGGTCTTGAGGTACTGGTTACCAATACAGGAGATAAATCCGGTAAAGAAGTAGTACAGATTTATCTTGAGGCGCCTCAGGGAGTACTGGGAAAGCCGAAGAGAATTCTTTGTGGTTTTGCTAAAACAGATCTGCTTAAGCCAGGCCAGATGCAGAGCCTTGAATTCAATATTCCCAAATACTGGTTGTCCTCATATGATGACAGCGGTGCTACCAAGCATAAGTCCTGCTATGTTATGGAAAAGGGAACTTACGGAATTTATGCCGGAAGTGATGTTAGAAGTGCTGAACTTGCAGGAGAGTTTGAACTTAAAAAGCTTGAAGTCATCTATAAGTGTGAAGAGGCATATGCTCCTGTTAAGGAATTTGACCGTATCAAACCTGAGGAGGCTATAGGTCTTTGTGCCAAGGTGCTTGAAAAGGCTCCTGTAAGAACTCTTGATCCCAACAAGAAGCGTAATGACAGACTTCCCAAGGCGCTTCCTTATACCGGTGATAAGGGTTATAAACTAAAAGATGTAGAGGATAAAAAGGTATCCCTTGAAGGCTTTGTTGCACAGCTTTCTGATGAGGATCTGTGTGCTATGATGCGTGGTGAGGGTATGTGCTCTCCCAAGGTTACTGCAGGTATCGCAGGTGCCTTCGGTGGTGTGACAGAGAGGCTTAAGAGCTTTGGCATACCGGTTGCAGGTTGCTCTGACGGACCAAGTGGTATTCGTATGGATTGCGGAACTCATGCATTCTCTCTTCCTAATGGAACCTGCCTTGCAAGTTCATTCAATGAAGAAATAAATGAGGAGCTTTTTACCTTTGAAGCTCTTGATCTTAGAAGAAACAGAATTGATGCTCTGCTTGGCCCCGGAATGAATATTCACAGAAGCCCTCTTAACGGAAGAAACTTTGAGTATTTCTCAGAGGATCCTCTTCTTACTGGTAAGCTGGTATCAGCTCAGCTTCGTGGTATGCATAAATATGATGTGACCGGAGTTATTAAGCATTTTGCAGGAAATACTCAGGAGTATCGCAGACACAATGTAGATAACGTTGTGTCAGAGAGAGCACTCCGTGAGATATATCTTAAAGGCTTTGAAATAGCTGTTCGTGAAGGCGGGGCTCGCGCAATCATGAGTACTTATGGTCCTGTAAATGGAATCTGGACAGCCAGCAGTTATGACCTTTTGACTACAATTCTTAGAGGTGAGTGGGGCTTTGAAGGAATAGTAATGACCGACTGGTGGGCTATGGGTAATGACGAAGCTGGAGCTCCCGGAAGCTACCAGAATGTATCAGCTCAGGGTAGGGCTCAGAATGACCTCAACATGGTCAATGGAAATGCAGAAGAAAATTCAAATGGTGATGATCTTTCTGTAGCATTAAAGCTCGGAAAGCTTAAGAGAGCAGAGCTTGTAAGAAGTGCAATGAACATTTGCAGATTCTTATTGCAGACTCCTGTATACAGACATATGCTGGGTGAGGAATCTGCACTTGATAAAGAGCTGGCAGCAACTATTTCAGATGAAGATGCTAAGCTCCAGGATATGATAGATGTTACCTTTGCAGGTGACGAGCTTATTCTTGATCCTGCAAGCATAAAGGTAGAAAAGGGAGAAACCACAGCATTCCTTATTTCTTCAAAGCAAAAATGCATAGCTCAGCTTGAGCTTGAAATGAGAGCAGATGCAAATCAGCCAGATGTTGCTCAGCTTCCTATGTCAGTTTTCCAGGATAAGATGCTTGTAAAAACTGTGACTTTGACAGGAATGGAAAAGGAGTATAAGACCATTACAATAGATCTTAATCCTTTGTTTATGAGTAACTCTTACCTTAAATTTTATTTTGCTCAGGGTGGACTTGAAATAAAATCAGCCAAGCTGAAGATGGTGAAGAGCCTTGAAGAGGAGTTTAAGAGAGGTATCTCAGAGTTATAAAAATCGCCCCATTATGGAGTACACTTTCGAAAGATAAAGGCATGACTTTTTGTGGGCAAAAGCGGAAATCGCCCGCAAAAATCCTGCCTTCGGCAGGACACGCCCCTCGCTTTGCGAGGACCTGGTCCAATACGATTCCCGTTTTTCTGAGGAAAAACAGGAATCTATAGATTTATGTTTACTTTTTTAAGTAGATAAATATTTGTAAAAACAGAATTATGCGCCGGATGGCAGTTTGTGTGGTGATAATGTTCTTTACCACATAAATTGCTGTCCGGCGCATTTTTTATAAAATTATTATGTGTAAAAATGCCTTGTTTTAAGGAACTATAAAGGAAATCTTAAATGTTGCTTAAGTCGATTCCGATGAAGTTTACATATGGATAAAAGCGTGTTAATAATAAGGCATAATAGTAATACAAAAAATAATAAGTATTTGATTTTTTACAGAGCACATTGCAAGATTCATTTGAGTCTGGTGCGATTTTCAAATACTGAAAGGGGTGGTTCTAATGAACAACAGAATTAATTTCAAAAAGGTACTTTCAACAACAATTGCAGTTATGATGGCTGCCATAATTTGTTTTATGGCAATTCCGTCTTATCATACGCAGGCAGCAACTAAGAAGGTTAAGGTTACTCTTTCCCAGGAAGGTGAAGAAGAGGACGTTGAGATGAATGCGGGACAGAAGCTTCAGATCAAGGTTAAGAAAGATGGAAAGACGCTTTCCAAGAAGTCTGTAACCTATAAGTCATCCAAGAAATCCGTTGCCTCCGTTTCCAAGAGTGGCGTAATTACAGCTAAGAAGGGCGGAGATTGCGAGATTAGTATTAAGGATAAGAATTCTGACTTTACTGCAACTATTTATGTTGAAGTAAAGAAGAAGGGGCAGGGCTCAGGAAAGAAAACTACAAAACTATGGCTTAGTCAGGCTTCTGTAAATCTTAAAGTCGGACAGACCTTTAACTGCAAGGTTTTCTCAGATCCTGACGGAAGTGCAACTGTAGAAAATGTTAAATGGAGCAGTGATGATGATAGTATCGCAACAGTTAGTGGTGGTGTGATCAAGGCTCAGAATCCCGGACAGGTAGGAATACACGCTAATAAAGATGGCAAAGATGCTTGTATTATGGTATATGTGTCTCAGTAATACATTAATGCGATAGACAATATCCGGCAACACGAAGAGGTTTCATTTGGGATGCAGGTTGCTTTTTATCGTTTGTGTTCATGATATCTTGGATTTTGAAGGAAAATAGCGGCTGCACTGGTCAGGGTGGTCCTGGCCTGTAAAAATAATAAATACCGCAATTAAGGGGGTGTTTCTTATGGGAATGAGAGTAAAGAGGGTATTATCAACTGTGCTGGCTTTTATGATGGTCGCAATGCTATGCATGCTGGCTGTTCCTGCATATCAGGTAAGGGCTGCTACCAAGAGTGTATCAGTTAAGCTTGAGCAGGGCGGCGGAGAAAAAGACATTGAAATGTCCAGAGGAAAGAAAATCCAGCTGAAGGTTAAAAAGAACGGACAGACTTTAGGTAGGAAGACTGTAACATATAAAGTAAGTGGCAAATCCATTATTTCCTGCTCAAAGAGTGGACTTATCGTCGCAAAGAAGAGCGGAGATGCAGAAATAGAGATCAAGGATAAGAATAGTGATTTTACAGCAACTGTTTATGTTGAGGTAACAGGTGGCGGAAGTGGCAAAGGCGCCCATGTTGATAAAATCTGGTTAGATAAGTCTGAAATTACACTTGATCTTGGTCAGGGCTACACTGCAAGGGTTTATACCAGCGGAGATAACGGCGCAGGAAGCTTTAGATGGACAAGTGAGAACAGTGACATCGCTACAGTTGATGATCATGGCAATATCAGAGCTGTAGGACATGGCACAACAATTATTCACTGCCAGAAGGCTGGAAAAGACGCAGCTATGAAGGTCAATGTAAATTAAATATTGAAATATCTGAATAAGATTTTATTAAAGCTTATCAGAGTTGTTTGCTAGGCAGCATAGCAAATAGAAAACTGGACAGGTCGCATCTCATATGAAAACTTATGAGATGCGACTTTTTGATTCATTGAGCAGAGCACTTAGTGAGGTATTGTAGAGTTTAATGCGAGCCATGCAAGCCAACTTAGCGAGGCATTATCGAGCTTAGTGGAGATTTCTTGAGCAGAGCTTTTAATGAGCGGATGAAATAATTAGCAGTTGTTTAAAAGATGTGATAATATATTTTTGCTGATTAAATTGCACGCTCCATTGAAGGAAAAAAGAAACATTGAAGTGCGCTTGCTTTATCAGCTGAGTAACTTTTTATGAGGGAAGGCAAGAAAATTTACGGAGGAATAAAAACAGTATGGCAATTTCAAGTTATGTTGATGCAGTAATTGATAAAAGGGATTGGTATATTACTAATCTTTCTAACGTGGCTGCTTGTCTATGGGATCAACTACCGGATGTAAGCTGGGTTGGATTTTATTTCATGGCAAATAAAGGTGAGACAGAGGACAGCAAATTATTCTCTCAGGGAGATGATAAAGAACTGATTTTGGGACCCTTCCAGGGAAAGGTTGCATGTACACATATAGGTCTTGGAAAGGGAGTATGCGGTGTTTCTGCAGCAGAAGATAAGACATTGATTGTACCTGATGTGTCAAAGTTTGAAGGATATATAGTTTGTGATAGTGAAGCAAAATCAGAAATAGTAATCCCTCTTCGCGATAAGAATGGTAAAGTGATTGGAGTCCTTGATATAGATAGTAATACACAGGGAAGATTTACTGATGCAAATGAAGAGAGCGCTGATCTTGAAAAGTGTGCAGAGCTTATCTCAGCTATACTTCCTGGCTACGAATTGTAATTAAAGAAATAACAAAAGAACCTGACAGCGGCGAAACTGTCAGGTTCTTTTTAACTTTAAGTGTTGCCAAAGCAACTGCGCACGGCGCGAGAATTTCGCTTGCGAAATTCTTATACATGGAAATGGGTTAGTAAGCTAAGATTATCAACCCTTTACAGCACCTTCGATCATACCTTCCATAATCTGCTTCTGAGCGATAAGGAAGAGAATAACCATAGGCAGGATTGCGAGAAGTGCAGCTGCCAGGATCAGGTTCCACTGTTTTACATAAGAACCTACAAAAGCCTGAACTGCAACAGGAAGTGTCTTAACAGGTCCGTTCTGACCAAGCATCATTGAAGGCAGAAGGTAATCGTTCCAGATCCACATACCGTTAAGAATTGTTACTGTAGTAATAACGGGAGAGAGGAGAGGGAAGATTACTTTGAAGAATACCTGCTCAGGTGAGCATCCATCGATTGATGCTGCTTCTTCAAGATCAAAAGGAATTCCCTTTATAAATCCTACAAGAATAAATACTGTCATTGCACCACCGAATCCAAGGTAAGCAAATACTATACCGGGTACGGATTTCAGCATTGGAATGCCAACAAACTTACCTACATCTCTGAAAGTGGAGATAAGAGGAAGCATTACTACCTGGAAAGGAATGATCATTGATGCGATGAATGTAAAGTAAATTACATTTGACCATGCTGTTTTATTACGGCAGATAACCCATGCGGCCATTGATCCAAGTACTGCCAAAAGTACAAGTGACAGAATTGTTATAATAGCTGAATATCCAAAGGTCTGCCAGAAAGTAAAGCTCTTGTTGTTTATAACATCATTCATATTTTGTGCAAACTGTCCGAATGAAACACCGTTAAATCCGATAGGATTTGAGGTAATGTCTGCAGACTGTTTAAAAGAGTTTACACAAACAAGAAAGAAGGGAAACAGAACATATGCAGCGATAATAATTGCTATGATAAGTCTGATTACAACGCTTGAAGTTTTTTCTTTTGTATGCATTATAATTCAACCTCCTTCTTATTAGATATGCGAACCTGAAGAATAGATACACATGCGAGAATGATAAAGAACAGAACGGCCTTAGCTTCACCGAATGCATATTCATTCTTGATAACTGCTGTGTTGTAAATATTAAGTGCAAGCATCTCAGTACCATTTGTAAGATAGTTATCAAAGATATCAACTGAGCCTGTACCATTTGTAAGTGCAAGGTTTACATCGAACTGCTTGAATGCACTTGTAAGTGTAAGGAATGTACAAATTGTAATTGTAGGAGCAATCATAGGAATCTTGATTTCAAAAAGAGTCTGAAGAGGATTTGCTCCATCGATGGCAGATGCCTCAAGTACATCACCGGGAATTGTGTTAAGACCTGTGATATAGATAAGCATTATATAACCTGCATACTGCCAGATATATACGATAATAATAGCCATAAATGCTGTTTTTGTATCCGCAAGCATAGAGTACTGGGTCTTTAATAATTCTGTAACAACGTTACTGAAAATGAAGTTCCAGATATAGCCTAGTACGATACCTCCGATAAGGTTCGGAAGGAAATAAGCGGCTCTGAAGAAGCCAAGTCCTTTTATTCTGGATGTGCAAAGAAGAGCAAGTAAAAATGCTACCAGATTTACAAGGATCATATTAAATACTACGAAAAGAAATGTGATGAATATTGACCACAGGAAGCTTGCCTGTGTGAACATTCTGGTGTAGTTTGAAACACCGATTACGTTCTTAACTCTGATTCCATCCCAGTCTGTAAAGGAATAACCAATACCAAGAACAAGAGGAATGATAACTGTTACCGCAAAAGCAAAAAGAAGCGGGAACAGGAAAATAATATTAATGATCGTACGATGATGTTTGATAGTAGGATAGAAGTATAAACCTGCAATGATTCCAACAGCCCCAAGCACTAAAGTAGCTCCGCGATACGATACATCCGATCCCTTAATATCCATCGCCAGAGACCATATTACAAGTGCAACACCGGCAATCATGAGTAGGATTGACATTACTTGCTTACTAGCAGATGGTGTTTTCATAAACTTAATCTCCTTTAATTATTGAAGGAGGCTCTTTGCTTTTTGCCCCAAATTGTAAAGATACTAACAAAAATTGTATTTTTGAATAATAGGGGGGCAGAGCATTTAGCCCTGCCCCGGTTGTCTATTTTCTATTAGTTATTGTAATAGCCTGTAATAACCTTAGAAATCTTGTCTGTGAACTCAGCAGCGTCTGCAATTGTTCCCTTAGCATAATCTGCGAATACCTGACATGTCTCGTTCTGGAGACCGTCCTTCTTAAGCATTGTGTGCCATCCGCTGTAGTTGCCTGCATCGATATAGCTCTTCATGCTCTTGTAGAAAGGATTGGTTGCTTCATACTGGCAATCATCGAAAGGAGATACAAGACCAGCCTTATTTACAAGGATATCCTGAGCTGAATCACCTGCGCACCAGTTGAAGAATGTCTTAGCTGCGTCAACGTTACCGTCCTTGTAAGCTACCCAGTATGACGGAGGACCAGCGATGATTGTGTTGATGCCATCCTCAAATGCATAAGGAGCAAAACCAACTTCGAAGCTTACATCTTCAGGAGATGTTACACACCAGTTACCCTGTGTGATGAATGCATATTTGCCTTCCTTGAAGCCTGCAACCTGATTATCATATGTACCGTCTACAAGAAGGTTAGGATCTGAATACTGATTCATCATGCCGATGAACTCAGCAAACTTTGTCATTCTGTCTGTATCGATCTTACCACCGTCATTAAGCATGTCGATGTAAGTTGTGTCGTCAGCCTTAAGACCTGCATCAAGATACTGACCAAATACATGTGTACCTGAAGACCATCCAAGGTTTGCAGGCTCTGCACACCAGCCAAATACTGCTGTGATGCCAAGCTCATCCTTCTTGGAATCAAGTGTTTCACAAGCGCTCTTCCAAGCATCAGGGCTTGTAAGAGAAGCGGGATCAACACCTGCAGCGCTAAGAACGTCTGCGTTGTAGCCAAGAGCTGTAGCTTCTACTGTGTAAGGGAAGCCGATTGTGCCCATGTTCTCATCAACAAGTTCGAAACCTGTCTTATCTGTCCATTCTTCACCGGCAAGGTCAGCAAGCATGCCGTCCCATGTAGCAGCCTGGTTAGCTTCGATAACGAAGATGTCAGGCATGTTGTCAGCCTGGTACATTTTCTTGAGCTCATCACTGGCATTTGTGTCACCACCGATTGTCTCGATAGAAACTTCATTACCGGTCTCAGTCTTGTAAAGCTCAGCGAGCTCTAAAAGCTGATCGTTGATCTCAGGCTTACCATTAAGAAGACGAATAGCACCGGCTGATGCTGTAGAATCAGATGATTCCTCAGTAGCTGTCTCCTCAGTAGCTGCTTCCTCTGTGGATTCCTCTGTGGATTCCTCAGTAGTTGTTTCTTCTGCAGCAGTCTCGTCAGTAGATGCTGTAGTGTCAGATGCTGTGTCAGCGCTTGAGCCTCCACAAGCTGTCATGCTAAGAACCATTGTTCCAGCAAGAAGAATAGATAATACTTTCTTTTTCATGTTACCCTCCTTATTGTGCACTTTGCTAACCAAGTAAATTGGTTAGCGGTTACTTTTGCGCATAAGTTTTATGCTGAAATAAAAATACCACGCAAACTGGAAAATTACAAGTGAAAAAAGCAAACTTTTTCCGTATTTTATCACACCTTATGCGCGAAAGCTGATTATAACTGGCTTTGGGCAATTTTTAATAATTCTAAAAGTTTTATAAAAAAAGCAATGTGCATTAATATACACATTGCTCAAACGATTCAGAAATATACGATTTAATATTGTGTAGGTTGTATAGGTCTACAATTTCTTACAAACACAAAAAACGCTTCGGATGAATCTTATTATGTGAGGTAAATCTGCCGGATACACTAATTTGTACCAATGGATATGTAACAACTTAATATATTGTGTATCAGCTGATGGTTTTAACAGTATCGCGAATTATAAGCTCAGTTGGAAGCTGAATTTGCTTGGGAGTTTTTTCACCATTAATTCTCTTTAGGAGAACATCTGTAGCCATGATGCCTTTTTGCTTAACATTCTGATGAACAGTGGTAAGGGCAGGGCGGTGCAGCTGACCAAGAAGAGTGTCATCGAAACCGGCGATTGAGATATCATCCGGGACATGGATTCCTCTGTCCTCAAGTGCACACATAATCTGAACAGCATACAGATCTGAAACACACATTATTGCATCAAACTCCATTGCGCGTTTGCAAATATACTCCAGAGATTCATTTATTTCATCACTTCTGGGCTGAATCTTCAGGAACCAATCCTCCTCAAAATGAATGCCATTACCTTCAAGTGCATATTTATAACCGGAGAATCGCTCATAATCGACACCATTCATATTATCAGACAGGAAGGCTATTTTTTTATGACCTTGCTTAATCATATAGTTGACCATATCAAAGCAGCCCTGTCTGTCATTAAGTCCCACATTTATAAAATGCTTCAATCCTTCAATACTATAAGTATCGATGCAGACGATGGGCTTTTTATATTTCTCACTGACACGAATTCCGTCATCATCAATCATTCCGAATAGAAGAAGTCCATCTACGTTCCAGGTAGAAACGTGCCTCATGATCTCGTCGGTATCACGGGAAATATAAAGCATCATGAAATAGCCTGCATTCCTGATTGATTCCTCAATACCACCAATAAGCTCAGATACAAAAGGATCCATGAGCAGATTTTCATATTTATCAGCTCTTGCCTTAAGGGCAACTCCGATTATCTTGGATTCGTTCTGTGCAAGATTTCTTGCATTGATGTTGGGGACGTAATCAACTTTTTTCAGATAGTCCTCTACAATTTTTATCGTGGCAGGGGAGACCTCTCTGGTTTTCCCGTGAATCACGTTGGAAACTGTGGTGGTACTCATATTTAATTGCTTTGCAATCTCTTTAATTGTTATCATAAAAAACCATCACCAAAAAAATTTAACTTTACAAAAGTTTAAAAATGATTATAGTGTAAAAATATCACAGCAAAAATGCGCTGTCAAAATTCGAAAATGCACATAATATAAGAAACTTTTGCGTTAAAGTTGCAACAAATCAAATTTTTCTTTGAAAGGAATCCAGAATGAACACAGTTTACGGCAAAATAAACCCTATGAATGCGATTACACAGGAGATGGTAACATCACTAAGTGATAAAGTAATAGAAATCCCTGCTGATATTCCCCACGGCGATATGCCCGGAGATAAGATAGAGATTGGAGAGAGTCATATTGCCAAGGCTAAGACAATTTTCCCGTTGCTGCTTAAGGAGCTTTCCAAGGTTACAGCTGCTAACCCTTTTGGAAGAGCGGTTATTACAGTTTGCGGAGGATCAGGAGTAGGTAAATCTGAAATAGCATCACTGCTTTCATATATGCTTGAACAGTCTGGCATCGGAAGCTACACAATGTCAGGAGATAACTATCCTCACAGAATTCCTATGTACAATGACGCAGAGCGACTTCACACTTTCAGACAGTGTGGTATAAGAGGCATGGTCGATGGCGGTGCCATGAATGAAGAGAACTACAAAATAGTTAAAACTTTTCAGGAACAGAATGACGATGCAAATGCAGAGCATGTTAAGGAATATCCCTGGTTTGCTTCATATCTTGATGCAGGTAAGAAGGGACTTGATGCTTATCTTGGAACCCCTAATGAAACAGATTTTGCTGAAGTTGACACAATTCTTGCAGCATTTAAGAATGGTGCAGACAAGCTTTGGCTTAAGAGAATGGGAAGAGATGAGACAACTCTCTGGTACGATGAAGTTGATATGTCTAAGAAGCAGGTTCTTATTATTGAGTGGACACACGGAAATACAGACTGTATGAAAGAAGTTGATATTCCGATATTACTTAACTCCACTCCCCAGGAGACATTAGAGCATAGAAGAAGCCGTGCCCGCGATGGTAAGGTTGACAGTCCTTTCACAATGATGGTTCTTGAGCTTGAGCAGAACAAGCTGGTCGCACAGGCACATAAGGCTAAGATCATCGTAAGCAAGCAGGGCGAGATCATAAGCTATGATGAATTCAAAAAGCTTATGAATATTTAAAGTCAGATTTCTGAATGTAAGAAATTTGGCGATTTCTGAAAATAATTAAAGGGAATCATTGGATTATTCAAGCACTGTATCTTGAGAAAATATAACGATACTACGCCTTAATTAAAACGGTAAAAAGTGAAGTATGAAAGGAATATAAATGAGTAAATTTGTAGATAACGGTCCTATGCTTAATGCATATCCGGACAGCTGTGGCGGTACACTTGGTGACATAGTAACCATGCTTGAGAAGGAGGAGTTTAAGGACACATTCAGTTCTTTTTACATTCTTCCCAGCATTTATAACACAGATCTTGACAGAGGATTTTCTGTTATTGACTATGGCATCAATAAAGAACTTGGTTCAAAGAGTGATCTTGACAGACTTCGTGCACTTGGAATTGATCTTAAACTCGATTTTATTTTGAACCATGCTTCAGTTCTTTCACCTCAGTTTCAGGACTTACTTAAAAATGGTGAAAAATCTAAGTATGCTGACTTTTTCATAAACTGGAATAAATTCTGGGATGGCTGCGGAGAGATGACTCCTGAAGGTTACATTCAGCCTGATGAGAAATATATCAAGGATATGTTTTTCAGAAAGCCGGGACTTCCTATCCTTATGGTTCGCATGCCCGATGGAAAAGAGATTCCTTACTGGAACACTTTTTATCAGGAAGTTCAGTACAGAAGACCCGACGCTCAGGATATTATTGAAGCGGTAGAGGAGTACAAGGAAAAGAACGGCTCTGCTAATCCTGAAGAGGATAGACAGGGCGGCGGAAGATTACAGTATATGACTGCAGAGAGAATCGCAAAGATTGTCTGCGAAGGTCTTGATGAAGGCAAAAAGCCTGAGGAAATAGATTTTGGCAAATACGAAGAGTACCGTGATGCAGTTCTTGAGTATCTTGCAAATGGAAGAAAATATCTTGGTCAGATGGATCTGAACATAAAGTCTGATCTTGTTTGGGAACATTATGAGAATACTTTAAGGACCCTCTCTGAGTATGGTGCCGCAATAGTAAGACTTGATGCATTTGCTTATGCACCTAAGGAACCCGGCAAAAAGAATTTCCTTAACGAGCCTGATACATGGGATGTTCTTGAGAGAGTTAAGGGCATCGCTGATAAGAATAATCTCAGACTTCTTCCGGAAATACATGACAGCTACGGTGCAGGAATTTACGAGAAGGTTGCCGGCAAGGGCTACATGACCTATGACTTCTTCCTTCCCGGACTTCTAATTTATGCTATGGAGAAGAAGAACGGCGAAGTTCTTGCCAGATGGGCTAAAGAACTTATGGATAAAAACATCCGCGTCGTTAATATGCTCGGATGCCATGATGGTATACCGGTTCTTGATCTTAAGGGCTTTATTCCTGATGATGAGATTGAAAAGCTCATTGATGTGGTTGTTGGAAGAGGTGGCCTTGTAAAGAATCTTCACGGCCAGAAGAACATGTACTATCAGGTTAATTCTACATATTACAGTGCTCTTGGTGCAGAAGATAAGAAGATGCTTTTTGCAAGAGCAGTGCAGATGTTTATGCCCGGAAAGCCGCAGGTTTGGTATCTTGACCTTTTTGCAGGTGAAAATGATCACGAGGCTGTAAAGAGAGCAGGTGCAGGCGGACATAAGGAAATCAACCGTACCAATCTGACCAATGAACAGCTTGGAGAGCTTATGAATAAGCCGGTTGTTCAGAAGCAGCTTGAACTCTTGAGACTTAGAAACACAAATCCTGCATTTGGCTTCGAATCAAAGCTTACACTTGAGCAGGATGGCTCTGTTCTTAAATTCATATGGGAAAAAGATGGACACAGAGTAGCACTTAAGGCTGACTTTGCAACATATGATTACGAAATAGAGCAGTAAGTATACAGATTCCAAAAAGCAAAAGAGCGAGAAATGTACTATTATAGTCAATGGTACTGATTAAGAAGATAACAATATTTGAATTTAAGCTATTTTTCTTTAATATTGTGTTTTACTTATGAACCATTCTGTAGTATATTATCACTTGGTTAATTAGTAAATTCTTGTTATGGATATGAACATTCATTATGCTCATATCCATAATCATGTGAAGCAGAATGGAGAGATATCATGGTAAAAGCAGTAGTTGGAGCAAACTGGGGTGATGAGGGAAAAGGTAAGATCACAGATATGATGGCCGACCAGGCTGATGTGGTTGTACGTTTTCAGGGAGGCGCAAATGCAGGACATACCATAGTTAATCAATATGGCAAATTTGCACTTCACACACTTCCTTCAGGAGTATTTCATCAGAATATAACAAATATTATTGGAAACGGTGTTGCACTTAACATTCCTGTTCTTATCGGAGAACTTAAGAGCGTAACAGATAAGAATGTTCCGATGCCTAACCTTCTTATATCAGATCGATGCCAGATAGTTATGCCTTATCACATCCTTTTTGATCAGTATGAAGAGGAGAGACTTGGTGGAAAGTCATTTGGTTCAACCAAATCAGGCATCGCACCATTCTATTCAGATAAATATGCAAAGATCGGTTTCCAGGTTAATGAGCTTTTTGACGAGGAGCTTCTTAAAGAAAAGGTCGAGAGAGTTCTTGTAACAAAGAACATCCTTTTAAAAGAGCTTTATCATAAGCCTGAGATCAGCCCTGCAGAGCTTCTTGATACTCTTCATGAGTGGAGAGATATGGTTAAGCCTTATGTTGCTGATACAGCACTTTTCCTTGAGAAGGCAATCAAAGAGAACAAGACAGTTCTTCTTGAGGGTCAGCTTGGAACAATGAAAGATCCTGACCACGGAATTTATCCTATGGTTACATCATCTTCAACACTTGCAGCATACGGTGCAATAGGTGCAGGAATCGCTCCTTATGAGATCAAGCAGATTGTTGTAGTAAATAAAGCTTATTCATCAGCAGTTGGTGCAGGTGCATTTACTTCTGAAATCTTTGGTGATGAAGCAGATGAACTCAGAAGACGCGGTGGAGATGGCGGTGAGTACGGTGCTACTACTGGTCGTCCTCGTCGTATGGGATGGTATGACTGCGTAGCAAGTAAGTATGGTTGCAGACTTCAGGGTGCAACAGATGTTGCGTTCACTGTACTGGATGTACTTGGATATCTTGATGAGATTCCGGTATGCGTAGGCTATGAGATTGACGGCGAAGTTACTAAGGACTTCCCTGTAACACATCTTCTTGAGAAGGCTAAGCCTGTATATGAGACACTTCCCGGATGGAAGACTGACATCCGCGGAATTAAGAAGTATGAGGATCTTCCTGAGAACTGCCGCAAGTATATCGAGTTTATTGAGAAGGAAATCGGCTATCCGATCACAATGGTATCTAATGGTCCCGCAAGAGAGGATATCATCTATCGTGAGAGCCCTTTGAACAAATAAGTAATTATTCTGAATAAGTTTTTGTGTCTGAATTATATGTTTTAGGCATTTAAAGATTTCACCGGGCTGCCACGCTTGTGACAGCCCTTTATTATGGAGATAAAGCGATGGAAAATAATAAGACACCTATGTTTAAGCGTGTACTTGCGATTCTTGGGATAGTATTACTTCTTGGAGTTTATGTAGTGTTCTTCATTCAGGCTGTTTTTGGAAAAACAGGTCCTGGAAGCGCTTTTGCTGCCTGTGCTGCCGCGACTGTTGCAATCCCGATACTTGTCTGGCTTATTCTCTGGGTTTACACAGCACTTACAGGAAAGAGAACAGTAGCTTCAGCAGATCCATATGGAAGATTTGAATCCGATTCAGTTAGTGATTCTGGCGATAAATCAGAAGGAAAGAAGATTTCTACTGTAGTTTTTGATATCGGAAATGTACTGGTGGATTTCTGCTGGGAGGATTTCTTAAGGAATAAGGGTTTCCCGGAAGAAATGGTTCAGAGGATAGGAGATGCCAGTGTTCGCACTGATGAATGGAATGAATTCGACAGAGGTGTACTTGATACCAAAGGTATTGTTGATGGTTTTGTAAAAAACGATCCTTCCATAGAAAAGGAGATAAGAGATGCTTTTTCAGATTTTAGCGGACTTTTGAGAAAAAGAGAGCGCACGCTTCCCTGGATAAAGTCACTAAAAGAGAATGGATATAAGGTACTTGTACTTTCAAATTTCTCAAAGCAGGCCCTTGAAGCCAATCCCTTTATGAATGAGTTTCTTGATGAAGTGGATGGCGGAATCCTTAGCTACAGAGATAAAGTGATCAAGCCTGACCCGGCAATATTTAATCTGCTGACTGAACGCAATCATGTTAATCCTGAGGAATGTGTATTCATTGATGATACTGAGAAGAATATAGCAGCTGCAAAAGCACTTGGGTTTAATGGTATTGTATTTAAAAACTATGAACAGGTTGACTCTGAACTCAACAGACTTGGAGTTTGCTGGAACTGATATATGTCAGGATTAATTAGAAAAACAGTGGTAAAAAAGAATTACGATAATTATGTGAAAAATATATTGACATCAATTATCAATAGTGTTATTTTATTACAGTATGAAAACAAAGCAGAGGATTCCACTCTCACCCTGCGGCACAGCTGGCAGAGGTTAATACATTTTAAATAAGACATATATAGTTTGTCGTATTTTTTGAGTGTTAAGTGGATTCTTTTGCGAGAATCCATTTTTTATTGTTTCGTTTATTGAATTGGAGGTACAAAACAATTAGCAACAACGATTTATTCATCAATGAACAGATCAGAGACAAAGAGGTTCGAGTAATTGGGGCCGACAATGAGCAACTTGGAGTAATGTCAATCCAGGAAGCAAGAAGACTTGCAGATGAGGCAGGAGTTGATCTGGTTAAGATTGCTCCCAATGCAAAACCACCGGTATGTCGTATCGTTGACTATGGTAAGTTCAAATATGAACAGCTTCGCAAAGAGAAGGAAGCTCGTAAAAAGCAGAAGACAGTTGAAATTAAGGAAATCCGTTTGTCTCCCAATATTGATACAAACGATCTCAATACTAAGGTTAATTCTGCTAAGAAGTTTCTTGAAAAAGGAAACAGAGTAAAGGTAACACTTAGATTCAGAGGACGTGAGATGGCTCATATGGGTGCCAGCGTTCATATTCTTACAGATTTCGCTGAGGCACTTGGCGATGTGGCTGTAATTGATAAGCAGCCTAAGGTTGAGGGACGTAGTATGACCATGTTCCTTACAGAGAAGAAGTAATTTGTTTGTATCTCTTCAATAACCCAATAGGAGAGTTACATATATAGTAATTATTCAGCACCATGTTTATTGGATGATTACACTGCTAGAATAGCAGAGCATTTAGTATTTACAGCATAGGAGGATATTAGTTATGCAGCACAAGATGAAAACAAACAGATCTGCTGCCAAGCGTTTCAAGGTAACAGGCACAGGTAAGCTGATCCGTAACAAGGCGTATAAGCGTCACATTCTTACAAAGAAGTCTACAAAGAGAAAGAGAAATCTTAGACAGCAGGCAGTAGTTGATGCTACTAATGTTAAGACAATGAAGAAGATTCTGCCTTACGTTTAATCTTAAGAGCAGTACCAGTTATTCGAAAATATTTAGGAGGAAACCGAAATGGCAAGAATTAAAGGTGGCATGAACGCCAAGAAAAAGCATAAAAGAGTTTTAAAGCTCGCTAAGGGCTATAGAGGCGCTAGATCAAAACAGTACAGAGTTGCTAAGCAGTCAGTTATGAGAGCACTTACATCAGCTTTCGCTGGACGTAAGCAGAAGAAGAGAGATATGAGATCTCTTTGGATCACACGTATCAATGCAGCAGCTCGTCTTAATGGTATGTCTTATTCAAACCTTATGCACGGTCTTAAGCTTGCAGAGGTTGAGATCAACCGCAAGATGCTTGCTGAGATGGCTGTAAATGATCCTGAAGGATTCAAGACACTTACAGAGATCGCTAAGCAGAAGATCGCTTAATAGATATAGAGAATTAGGAGCAGTTATACAGGATTAACCTGTATAGCTGTTTTTTTTGATTTTCTCTTAGTGCGTTCAAAAAAGACAAGCTATTCATGAAAAATAAGTTAAATAGAGAGCCTTTGGAAACATTATACTTGGATAGCGTTTCCAAAGGCTTTTTTAGTGCGAATTCAGGAAACTATAAATGAAATTATTTTTTGAAGTTTTCCAAAAAGCATTGATTATTATTATCAAATGTTTTATGATATCAAACATGTTTGTTATGAAAAACGTTTTTTTATTAAATTAGAATTTACTGTTTTTATCAGGATATTTTTAGTAATTAAATAAGTTAGCTATTTGGGGCAAAGCTATCGCAAGATAGTGACGCAAAGCTAGAGGGTCTGTCATGAAGGGCAGATAGCCAGCTGCCTGCGCTAGGAAGCGTAGAATATGGTTTATTTTGCCTTGTTTGAATATCTGTTTCAAGCAAGGCTTTTTTTTATCATAAATTTCGCAAGCGAAATTCTTATTTGAGAAGGTGTTAAAATGTCAGGAAACAATAAGGTATTTGAAAAACTTCAGGAATATTCAGAAAGGCATACAACTCTTACTAAGTGGGTATATACAATGATAGTCGTTGCAATACTCATAACTACAGCGACTTTGTATGCGATGAATAAGTCAGCTTCCGCCGTAACGCAGGATGGTGCAGGGGATGTGGGTATGGTACTGAATAATTCTGAAGGAACAGCAGGCAATACCGGTGATGATACTGATCAAAATGCTCAAAGTGATTCAGACAGCGACTATCAATCAGATAGTGATGCTGCAGGAAATACCGGATCTGAAACCGATAGTGCATTAAATGATAATACTGATAATAACAATTCTGGAGATAGTGATGATATCTCGACAGATAGTGGTGAGGACAATGATGAAGAGAATTCATCAGAAATCGCCGGAGACAATGATGAAGGTATTTCAGTAGATGGCACTGGCAGTAATGGAGAGGATTCTGCATCAGGAATTACAGGGGATAATGGAGAGGATTCTGCATCAGGAATTACAGGGGATAATGGAGAGGATTCTGCATCAGAAATTACAGGGGATAATGGAGAGGATTCTGCATCAGGAATTACAGGGGATAATGGAGAGAATTCCACTTCAGGAAGTTCCGGGGATAACAAAGAAGATTTCTCTAATGGAAGCACTGTATATAATGATGTAAATACATCATCGAAAGGTGCTGGAAATGACACTGTAGAAGATACATCTGCAGAAAGTCAGGAAGCTCAGGATAGTTCTGATAGTGCAGACAAGTCCAAGGGGATCAATAGCAAGTCTGATTCAACGGAAAATGGTGGCGAAACTGATATACCGGAATCTGTTGATGTGGCAGAGTACATTACAAAAACTGTAATTGAACGAGAATTAGTAGATGGAAGCTGGGAAGAAATTGGTGAGGAAGATATAAGACCCGGTGACAGACTTAGAATAACAATCAAGTACATTCTTCCCAAGGAAGCTACTGTTAGTGACAACATTTATTATGAACTGCCTGAGCAGTATGGAGTAGCCGAGCCCCAGACAACACCTATAGAGAATGCTGATGCCAGTGCAGAGGTTACTGATGGAAATCAGATAAAAATACATTACAGTGATGAATATAAGAAAGAAACACTAAACGAAGTAATTTTTGATGATGATGATAAAAAATTAAACAATGGGACATCGACTGAAGCTACTACTGACAATAATGATGAAAAACTAAACAATGAGACATCGACTGAAGCTACCACTGAAAATGATGATGAAATAATAGAAAATGAGCTGCCGACTGAAGTTACTGCTGCAAGTGAAGAGACTACAGAAAGCAACGATGCTGTAAATGAAGATTCTCAGAAAACTAATGAGGATTCAAAAAGCAATGAGGATGTAAAAAACACTGAGGGCATTGATGATCTTTTAGGAAAAATATTTGTTATGACAGCCCATGCAGCATCAGATGAGACACAAGAGTCGGAATTTGTGGTCTATTCAAGTGTTGATGGAATGAAAATCAGAAATGTGACCATAACTAAAAATCCTGAAACACATTGGGAAAATGGTAACCTTGCTTATAGCGGAGGAACAGAAATAGAGTCCGGGGCACAGGTTAGTGTAAATGACACAATACTGTTTACTCTCGATTATCTGCTTGGAATAGGAACTATAAATGAAAATGACAGAGTCATTACATTTAACCTTGAGGAACGTGGAATTAAAGTAAAAGATGATGTTTCTGACTATATTTTTAATTCTGATAATGTAAAGGTTGGTACTTTTTCTGTAGCAAGAGGTACCGGAATTGTCACCTTTGACTTTTATGAGGAATTTGCTAAGCAGAATTCTTCACAGATCATTTATGGAAATTTTTACTTTACAGCGAAAGCAGACCTTGGCGAGAATGAGACAGAAAAGGATATAACCTATGACTTTGGTGACAAGCTTGTTTTCACAATAAGGTATATAAAAGACAGATATTATGATCTTTTCCTCACAAAAGATGTTAATTACAACAAAGAGACAAAAGAAGCGTCCTACAATATTGTTATAAGTACAAACCATGGTACTGATGGACCTGTATTATTAGAGGATATTATCAGAGTTTATAATAATAAAAATAATGATACAAATGAGAACCCGGATTTTGAGAATGAATTAGCCAAAAACGAATTATTCAAAAATCTTGTTGTTAAAGACAGTGATGGTGCGGAAATCGGTATCAATCCATCAATCGATGGCAGAAAAATGAGCATGACTCTGCCGGAGATGACTAAAGGGGAACGCTATACAATAACATATACATTTGATATGCCGGATTTCATAGTGAGTAATGGAACAGGGCTGAATTTAAAAAATGAAGCTCTGGCAAAAGATAATAGAAACAGCGCCAGTGATGTTGCGGAGATAAAGTTTAATGGTGAATTCCCTGATATAAATAAATGGGGAAATGTAGATAAAGCATCCAAGACCGTAACATGGAAAATCAGTTTAAATTCATCTAATAGAAATCTGAAGGGGTTTACTCTTACTGACTTTATACGGAAGATAGATGAGAAGAAAAATAATAAGAAAGTTACTCCTGATGTGGAAATAATGGTGGAGCCTGCTATTGATGGAAAAAACACTATTTCTTTAAAGGAGGGCTATACATTTTGGCATGATGATTATAATACGTATACTTTGACATATTCATATACTTATGATGAGTCACATCTTATTAATGGCAGAAAGCTTACTAATGAAGCATCAATAAGACTTGATCCAAATGACCCATCCACAGGCAAAGACGTGACAGCCTCTGTTGAAGTTGGAAACATAGAATATGTTTCAAAAAAGCATGGAGACATATCCTACGATCAGAACAATCCCGGGTGGGTTGATATGACCTGGAATATTACCCTGCTTGCTCCTATAAAGAACAATGAAGGCTGGGATAAATCCCAGTATTGGACATACTTTGATGAGATAATTGATGGCACACAGCTTATAACCGATGAACAATTTCAGATTCTTGAAAATAATCTGAAAGCTGCTCTTTCAAAAAGTGGTTACTCCGGTAAATATGAGATTATCAAAGAGAATAAATATAAAAGGGAAGTTGAAGGCAGAAAAGGCTACAAAGCATTTACGATAAAGTTTTATGGTGATCTGGATAAAAATGTAGAATTTTCTTATATATCATCCGGCTATACAACCATGAGTAAATCCGATGTCAGACTTTATAACAATGCAACTGTTCATGGGAAAACTGTGGGCGATAACATTCCTTTTGATATGATAAGACTTGGCAAGTCGGATGGAAGAGGGAATTCAAAGGAGTCAAGATATGACTATTATTCTGAGGACCTCTTTGGTGAGGGTATTCTTACATGGGTAATTAATCTGACATACCCGAAGAATACATCTTACAAAAATCTTGTTTTAACCGACACATTGCCAGATGATATTACACTTTTAAGCTGTGATGGGGAACAACATGGAGAAAAGATTCTTTATGGTGTTGAAATATCAACAAATAAATCTTTTCCAAGTGGCAAAACAATTGTATTGAATAGCCAGGCTGAAGCCTATGGACTTCATTATAATATTACAGATAAGACAATTTCGATAGATGTTACCCCTGGTGAGCTTTCGGATAAGCTTGTTAATGAGCTTTATATGTATGATAGTCCTTCAGCAGAGATATATGTGAGAGTGCGGGCAAAAATAAATGACTCTGTAGATTTTGAAAAAATCAAAGAGGGAACCTTTAGGAATACGGTTATTTTGGAAACAAAAGATAAGCAACAGCTGCTGGAAGCTTCTCAGACACAGATAATTACAAAGACTAAAAACATTATTAAGAAAACCAGCAATAAAAATCTTGCTGATGCTACAAATACCATTGAATACAGCATTGATGTTAACCCTAATGCTGCTGATCTTTTGTCCGGAGGTGACAGACTGACTTTGAAGGATACCTTTATATCAAAGGCGGATGGAAAAGTTACAGTTTCTCTTTTGCAAAATTCTATAGCAGTATATGAAGTAAGCAGGGAAAATGGTGAAGAAGTCCTTCGTGAACTGGGAAAGGATGAGTATTCCTACGAGGTATCATCTTATTCTAGCGAAACATCAGACTGGAATAAATATATTAATTCCGGACTTATATCATTTACGATTCCGGATGGAAAATATCTTAAAATCGTTTATAGATATACGTTTAATGGGGATCAGGGGACCCAGATAGAACTGTCAAATAGCGCTAAGCTAATAGGAATAGGCAATGATGGAAGCAGCTCTGAGGATAAAACCGAGTTCGCTGTTCAGAGAGTAGGAGCAGCAGCTAACACGAAAGGAATAGAAGTCTATAAGGTTGATAAGGATAATAATGGTTTAAAGCTGCCCGGAGCAAAGTTTAAGCTCTACATATGGACAAACAATCAAACAGGATGGAAGGAAATATCTGAACTTGACGGCACAAAAATTAATCTGGTAACAGGTGATGACGGCAAAATATCACTTAGTCCGTTGGTATTCAACACAGCTTATAAGCTTGAGGAAACAGAAGCACCTAAAGGATATTTAAAGAGCGATGAGCCTCTGGTGTTTTATGTGGGAGCAGCGGATAAGAACAAATATCCTATGAATTTGCCGGATAATTTTGCTGATCTGTTTGGAGTTGCTTATTCATCCGGACAGAAAGTGAACTTTGCGAATGTAAGTGAACATACCCGGATTAAGATTTCAAAATATTGGAAAAATACTGACAACGCAACGATCCCGAGTACAGTGACCTTTAATTTGAAGAGAATGTATCTAAAAGGAAATGACAGCAAAGGGGCGGCAACTTCATTCAAATCAGTCAATGTTGATAGCAGAGATCATAACAATTACATAATAGGATATACAGGTTTTCCTTTTGTAAGGACCGGTTCAGTACTTACATTTACCATTAAAGGTTTTAAGGATGAATGGAACACAACTATGCCATCTGTAAAAATCAATGGTAAAGAAGTGGATAAAAAAGAACTGGCAGCACTATTTGATAAAAGCGGAGGACAGGAAGTCAGGTATTCGATACCTGTGACTCAGAATCTGAATATTGTCATTAATTCTCTTGGATATGAGGAGATAGACTATACGAATCCGATTATAGAGACCCCGGAACCACAAAGAGGAGGGAAATCAGACTATGTTGAGGATGAGACTTTTTCAAAAGAAGTAAGGCTTTATGCTGAAAGCGGTTGGACAACAACACTTAATGATCTTGAGAAATATAGAAGTGAAGACGGAAAAAAATACGAGTATCTTTATTATATTTCAGAGGTTAATACAGTCTATTATTCTGTAGTTGAGGATGAATCCAGGATGGGACCAATTAATTCCGGCGAACTTTGGATAACAAATGACCGAAATGACGTTCCGGCATATAGACTTCCTGATACGGGAGGAATAGGAACAGACGGATTAATTTTTGGAGGACTGATATTTATGGTGGCGGCTGTATTCCTTAAAATGATGTATAGTAGGAAAAACAAAAAAGAAGTGAATAGCTGTAAATGATGCAATCTATTTATTTAATAGTGCGTTCAAGTATATGAAACATGATTGAGTAAAGGTATTGGAAACAGCCTGGTCTGAGTCAGATAAAATGCTTGTTTCCGGGTGAGATAAAATACGAGTCGGAATGATATGATTGCATGTCTTTCCAGCTCGTGTTTTTAAGGAGAAAACCAGAAATTATATGACTTGAATAAAAATTTTAAATCATGATAATACACTTGATTTTTATAATCAAATGATTTATCATAAAACAGCGCTGTGATGTAAAATAAGTTTTAATTATGATTTACATAATGGATATTGTAGTAGTTATTGTAATAAAATAGTTTTTATTCAAAGGCAAAGCTGCCGCAAGGTAGTGACGCAAAGCTACAGGGTCTGCCGATATGGCAGACAGCCAGTTGCCGACACTTGATAAGGTGAGAGTGCTTCTTATCCGGGGTGTTGAATTATTGTTACTAATGCCTTGTTTGAATAATCTTCAAACAGGGCTTTTTACTTAATTTTACGAAAAAAAATTAGAGCAATAATTAATGATTCCATTTTGCCGAACTAATGCTATAATATTTTATGCTTAATTATTAAAAAAATATAAATTATTTCTGATATTTGTATAAAATTATCTTTGATAGTTGAAATTAATACGATACGAATCGATTTTTCCAGGATATAGTTCATAAAAATGTGGACATATATATGCGTTAATCAAGGAGATATATGGCACAAAAAGAATTACGAAGGCTTAACAGAAAAGAGCTGCTGCAGATGCTCGTAGAGTTTTCAGAGGAAGCTGAAAGTATAAGAGAGCATGAAAAGGAGATGCAGGAGCAATTCGATAGAGAAAGAGAACAGCTTTTGGATCAGATGGCAAATGAGAGAGCAGAACTTCTTTCAAAGTTTGATGATGAAAAAGCTGAAATGAGAAGTAAGTTCGCAGAGCAGAAAAATGAATTGCTCGAACAGTTTGCAAGAGAGAAGGCTGCATATATACAGCAGGCTGCAAATGAGAGAGCAGCACTAATGGAAGGCTTCAATCAGGAAAAGGCTGAGATGCGCAAAAAATTCAATGAGCAGAAAGCAAAGTCGGAAGCACTTTTCCAAAAAGATATGATTGGACTTAGAGCAAGACACGACAGAGAGTTTAAAGGATTTCAGGCAAGACTGGAGAGAGAAAAAGCAGCTCTCCGGGAGGAAACCGATAAAAAGCTCAGGCAGATAGAATCCGCAGGAACACTTGCGGAAGCTGTACTTTCAATAAATGGATTTTTTGAGGCAGCACAGAAGGCTGCAATACAGTTCCAGGAGACGCTGAACAGTACAGAAGTTTTACAACAGGATGAGAGTAGTGCAGAACAGAAGTCATCCAAAAAGAAGGAAGCTCCTGAACTAACAAGAATCAAGAAACTAGCCGGAATCGGTCGCAAGAGCAGAGTTAAGGCCGGCATTGAGGATTCTGTCGGTAATGAAAACAGGGAGATACCAGAAGTTATTTGGGGAGAGGAAGCAGAAGCTGAAGATATAGAATTAAACGGAAGTGAGATCACAGATTCTGCAGAGACAAAAGTCAAAAGAAAAAGAACTACAAGAAAAAAAGTAGTCGAAGAAACATCTGAAAATAATATCTAATCTAATTTGTTTACATAAATGGAATTTGTAAATACTTAGTCAGACATAATTCATAAAAATTCCAATTTGTCAAGTGCGAATTTTGCATTAGCTTATGCATATTCAGTATACATTTAATGATAACAATTATTTATAATGTTGAAGTATCTTGCGCATAAAATACTTATGCGCATAAGGCAAGAAAAATAAAGGCATTATGAGCAAAGAAGTAGAAAATTTACCAAAAGAAAAAAATCAGACTGTACAATCTGACAGACCATCGTTAGATGAACTGAGAGCAGAACTAAAGCGGGAATACAGAAAAAGTGATTACAAGAGAACGCTTAGAAACACAATCATCGTAATCATAGTTGTGGCAGCTTTTTCAGTACTTGTATCCAGCTTTTTCATAACTGTACTCAGAGTAACAGGTGATAGTATGACGCCGACTCTTGAGACAGGGCAGATTGTTATTGCCAATAACTATGCAGAACTGAAGACCGGAGAGCTGATAGCGTTTTATTACAATAACAAGGTTCTTGTAAAAAGGGTTATAGGATCACCGGGAGACTGGATCAACATTGATGACAATGGAAGAGTCTCGGTTAACGGTGTCGAACTCGATGAGCCATATGTATCAGATTTTAGCCAGTATGCAGAATCAGTTGGTGAAGGAGATAAAATCACATTCCCATATCAGGTTCCTGATAAAAGGTACTTTGTTCTGGGAGATCATAGATCGGTATCAATAGACAGCAGATCTATGACAGTTGGTTGCGTCTCTGCAGAACAGCTGATAGGCGGAGTGTTCTTCAGACTTTATCCATTTAAGGATTTTGGCGGTATCGAGAGTAAGGCGAGTACCGGTACTGAGAACATGGAAGAGCCGGAATTGCAGTAATTGAGGTAATACAGGGGAAATCAAGGGAAGAAGAAATGAGGAAATTAGACAACAGTCGAGTAGAAGGGTTTTTAAGAAAACATGCTTTCTTGAAAAGGTGGGGTGCATTAATGCTGGTGGTTGCATTCCTTGTCACGACAGCTACGATGTATTCACTTAATAAAGTGGCATCAGCGGTATCTGAGGAAACAGCCGAGGATGTGGGAATGGTTCTTAATCAGAATAATTCCGGGGAGGATTCTGATGTAGCTTATTCCACGGAAGAAATATCAGCGGAAAGCGCAGCAGATACTTCTGAAAGTGGCGATGAAGAAAATGCAACTTCAAGTGAGGATGCATCAGCAAATACATCAGATTCATCAGAAACTGCTTCTGCGGATTCAGACGCTTCCGGAGAAGATACAACTGATAATTCTGACAATGCGACTTCTGATGAAAATTCATCTGACAATTCAGTTACAGAAGATAACGCAGCATCCACGGAAACAACTGATGACAATTCATCTTCAACAGAAGAAGGCTCAGATGCAAGTTCTGAGGCATCTTCTGATAATCAAATAGGTGAGAACACTGATTCATCAGAAATTGATTCAACTAAAGAGGGGACTTCTACAGAAAATCCAACAACAGATAATTCTTCAACAGAGAATTCTTTAGCAGGACAGGCACCAGCTGAGGGTGAGAATGCAGCTGATAAGGCTTTGACTTCAGAAGAAGATGAGCTGAAGACAGAAGATCAAGAAGGCAAAGAAGCTGAAGGAAGCAAAGCTAAGGAAGGTACACTTGCTTCAGGGGACGAAGTAGAACTTACTGAGGATGTGGTTCTTACAGTTTCTTATGTTGATGAAGAAAATAATTCAATCGCAGATGAAAAAGAGATAAGCCTTTCTGAGAGTCTTGATTTTACTACAGAGGCTCCAAAGCAGGACGGCTATGAATTTATGAAAGCTGCAATTGATGGAACAGAGATCACCAAAATCACAGCAAAGCAGGATGCTAATGGATTCAGATATTATGAAGTTGCATTGGCAGATGCTGAGAATGCTGAAGAAGCTACTGTGGTTATTAAAGAAAACAAGACAGTAGTTCTTACTTATATTAAAGAAGTAATTATTGACGGTGGAATAAAGCTAACAGCAAGATATCTTGATAAAGATGGCGTTGAAATAAAGGAAGCTTCTGAACTGGCAATAACTTCTGAAACAGAATTAAAGCAGGATGAAACAACAAATATAGATGGATTCTTTTATGTAGACGCTACTTACAATGATCAGAAAGTTGTAAGGATCACTCCTGTTTTCGATGAAAAACAGGAGAATACTGAGACAGCAGAAACAGATGAAAATGTGGAAGCTGAAAATGAAGAGACAGAAAATAGTGAAGCAGTAGAAGCTACTGATAATAAAGTAGTTATTAAGGAATTCATAATTACTAATGCTGCAAATGAGCAGATAGTAGTAACAGAAGATGCAGACATTGTTTTCAATTATATAAAGTTAACATCAGAGAAGAACTTTGAGTATTCTGATGAAAAAGTAATAGTTAAGGCCGAGACAACATCTGAAGGTGCTTTTCCAGAGGGAATTGAACTCAAAGTAACAGAGGTTAATTCCAGTACCGAAAATTATAGTTATGATGCTTACATGAATGCTCTTAATGAAAACGCAGAGAGCATTGCAAAAGATGCCGGTCTTGAAGAGGCTTGTCAGTACAATGAGGCTAACACATTATTATATGACATTGCTTTCATGTATGAAGGTATAGAGATACAGCCGCTTCAGGGTTCTGTAAACGTAAGCATAGAGTTTAAGAACAATCAGCTTTCAAATGACCTTCAGGCTGTAGAAGATGAGAATATTGCAGTGGTTCATCTTCCTATTAAAGAAGAGGTAAAAGAAGCTTCTGATATCAATAGTACTGAAGAAGCAACGCAGATTAAAGCAGAGGATGTTGAAGTTAAGACACTGATAGAAACTACTGCTGATGTTGACAATGGTGAAAATGCTAATGAAACTGTAGAGTTCAAAGAAGATAGCTTTTCAGTTTTTGCTGTTATTTCTTATCAGAAACATGAACCTGGTACAGATACATTTGAAACGATTCTTGGAGATGCCATTAATTTCGGTATTGTTGCAAATAGAATTAAGATCAAGGAATCTGAGACAAACTTTGCAGTAAACATAGCCGATGCCAGTGATCAGTCAGGTAATGATCTTACAAATCCTGTTGAGCAGACCTTTATGGCAGCATCAGTAAACGGTTCATTCCAGCTAAAGGGTGAGGATGCTTACTTTATCGTCCCTAAGGAGTATGCAAGTAGAATCACGCATGTCAACGAAGTTGGTGGAGATCACGTAAAGTTTGATACTGCTTATACTAGTGAAGAAATTACCAAATTAGTAGATGATATGAGAAAGTATACCAGGGATGCTTCGAATGATCTTGCTTCAAGAAAAGATAATGCGACGGTTGTTGTAGGAAATGATGGTAAATATTATTTAGATATTCGTGCTAATAAACCAGGTACATATTATGTGACATTTAATAGCGAAGACATGAAGCAAATAGCTCAGGATGATTGGCTAAATGTCTACAAGAGAGATGATCAGACAGTAGTTTTCAATGTTACAACAGCAGATAATATTTCTTTACATAAGTTTAGAGTAAATGATGTTCCAACCGGTGAGGCTGAGATGCTAAAGCAGGCTAATAATGCCTCTAAAACGATTATTTGGAACTTTATCAACGCCACGAATGTTAAAACTTGTGGATCTGTTGTAGGCGTACTTCTTTCAGGTCATTCAAATGCTCATTTTGAGAATGCGGCAACATCAGCAGGCTGGGTAATGTTCCCTGATGTTGAGATTACCAGCGGTGAGTGGCATAACACCTATGATCATATCAGGCAGATAAGTGGAATGGCACAGTTCCAGGCATATAAGACCATAGATGGTAAGGATGCTTCAGTATCAGGTTTTAAGTTCAATCTATACAAATGGAATGGTAATAATTGGAGCGTTGTTGAAACTGTAGAGAATGATCACGCATCACCACATAATGTTTTCTTTAATTCTGTGACATTCGGTGGAGACAGTGAAAAGACAGATCCTCATTACCAATATGTTTCTGCAAAAAATGTAGGAGAAAGTCAGGACTTTCTATTTGCAATTGGTGAGATAAATGGTAGTACTGATGAGAATGGTAAAGCTTATTATCCTGATGAAAACATATATTATGCGAAGGTTACCGTAACTCTTCAGAAGATGAATGAGATTAGTGGGAAAGGTATCTATTATAGAGTAAGCACCCCTGAATATTATACTGATTCTTCTCTGACTAAAAATACAAAGATAAACGGTAACATTCCTACATTTAACAATAAGACCATAAATGGATCGGTTGGAATCTTATTGAGAAAGTATCTCAATGGTGCAGATCCTGGTAATCTTAAGTTTGGATTTACTATAAGAGCTCTCACAAGTAATGGAACAAACTTTAAGGTGCTGAATAATAATGTTTACAATGATGGCTCCAGAATCTCATATGCTTTTAAATTCGATTCTGATTCGAAGATTATTTATAATGATTCTATTTATTTGGTTATCACTGAGAATGATATTCCGGATGGTGGATCAGGTATAAACATTAAGAAGGACAGTAGTTACATAATTGCAAGGGTTAACAACCCCGGTAAGGATAATCAAAGTGTTGATTATTACAAACTGGATGCCAATAATTCAGATGATTTAAATCGTATTAAATCTCTCGAAGAGTCAGTAGGAAAGGAGGGGCTTAATAAAGATAATATTCCTTTTTTGGCAGGTCATGTCATGGCTAAGACAAAAAGATCTGCTAACAAGATTGCTAACGAAGATGAGGTAGCATTTTACAATACCGGAACCGGAAGGCTTCGTATCCATAAGATGGTAATAAATGACTGGGATGCAGATTTTGTAAGAGATGGTAAAGAGTTTTCAATGCTAAACCATTGTACTTTCAGGATAACCAACAATGCAACCAAGAACTACATTGTCTTTAGAAGTTTTGTTGGGGATCCCCAAAAACCTAAAATGGATGGGGCTGTAGAATATGATGGCAAAACGCACAAGCCCACAGGTAACTACTACCCAGTTTCGTATAACCGTAGTGCACAGTGGACTATAGATAATCTTCCATCAGGTACATATACAGTTGAAGAGGTTGGTGATGATATTACTTTCGCATATGAACCATCATCCAATTCAATAACCTACCTGTATGATTCAAATCTCTCACGTGTTACTAAGTATGATGTAACTGTTGATGGAGAAGGTGCAAGTTCAATTGGAACAGGTGGGGATAATTACAGAGTTGTGTATTCCATTGATCTTCCTAACCATTATGATCATGGACCTACTGATGTTAAGGTTGGAGATAATACAGTAAATAATAAAGAAGGCTCTAGTAAATCTCACACTCAGACAGTTCAGGTATGCAACTATTACAGCCTTCCTGTTGGCCCTATAAAGATTGCTAAAAACTTTACAGGTGGTAAGTGGAATAAAAATATGGAATTCCAGTTTAGGATAGATCCTGTTTCATATACTGCTTGGGATTCTGCAGGAAATGGAGTTAGCATTCCTACCGGACAGCCAATGCCGATCGGTGGAAATACTATTGCATTAACCGGAAAAGATGCAAAGAAGAATAAGGATGGTTCTTATTCAGCAATAGGAATGTTTACATCAATACCCTATAGGTTTGAAGGCATCTATTACTACAAGATTACAGAAGTTGATACCGGACTTGGTGGAGTAATATATGATACTTCAGAGTATTATGTAGAAATAAAGGTCACCAAAAAACATACTGAGTTTAATAAAACCTATAATGGCGAAAATATGGCTAATCAGGGAAACTACAGCAATACTGGTCAGACAACTGTGAGGGAAGATTTCTTCTACCTCGGAGCAGATATAAGATATGCAACTGACAAGAAATTCGATAATGTTGTTGCTCAGTGTGAATTGTATCTGGGTAAGGATCCAAAAACAGATACTCCTCTGATGAATGAGTTCCAGGTTAACTACACATATGGTAAGGCGGATGGTTCATCTGTAGTATTTAATAACTCACTTGCCGGCAAACTGGTAGTTTCTAAGAAATGGTTTGACATGGATGGCAAAGATGATATGTCAGGTCATTCACCTCTGACACTTTACATATGGCAGAGGAAAGTTGGTGAGAAAGATTGGCATTCATATAATGCGGTTTCATCAGTTACATTATCTGATGAAAATAAGTGGACTTATACAGTTGATAATCTTCTTATTGAGGATGCTGATGGTAATAGGTATGAGTACTGTATCAAGGAACCGGATGAATTCCTGACAGAATATGCTGTCACATACAGTGTTACTTCTTCGAAAGGTAATGAGAAATTCTTTGCTAATGATTCAGGGAAAATAACTGTTGACGGAGTAAACTACAAAGATCCCGGATACATACTGAACGTAGATGCAAAAGGAAACTATGGCACAGTTGAGATATTAAATACGAAAATTGTGACCAATGTGCTTCCGGAATCCGGTGGAGAAGGAACCATACCTTATATGGCAACCGGTGCAGCAATGATTACCTTAGCGGTTATTGCAATGCTTTACAGTAGAAAAAAGCGAGAAAAATAATGTAATGGTTTAAGATGTCTTCGACATTTTAACAAAAGTGCTCATTTGCACTTGATAAATCAGGTGAGTAATCACCAAACAAATAAACATTTTATCTAAAACAGACAAGATTCAACAGGAAAAGGAGAGAGGTAAATGAAAGGATTTAAGAAACTATTAACCGGAATTCTTGCTGCAACCATGATCATGGGTGCAAGCTTAAATGTGGCAGCTGAGGAAACAACTCAGACTCAGCCTGCAGCAACAGAAAATGTAGTATCAACTAAAACTGTTTCTGCAAATGCAGGAGATTACCAGATTAAACTGCAGCAGACAAATAAAAATCAGACATATACTGTTTATAAGTTGTTTGATGCAACAACAAACAGTGCTCGAAAGGTAGCGACTGATGACAGTACCACGACAGATGTTACTACCGAAGGTATAACATATACATTGCCAAGTGGAAAAACTCTTGAAGGAAACGCATGGTTTACTGATACAAATGGCTATGTAAGACTGAAGGATGGCATTAGTGAAAGCAGTCTTTCTACAAATGAGTTCCGTGAATGGGCAAAAACATTTGGTACAGAGGTAGTTCATGAAACCGCTGATAATGATGGACAGGAAATAGTTTTTACCGGGCTTACTGAAGGATATTACTTCATTTCAACAACTACAGGAACACTTGCAACAGTTACCAGTGTGGCTCCTAATGCACTTGTAAAAGATAAGAACTCTGTTCCAACAGTAACTAAGGTAGAAGATCAGCCTACAAATGATTTTGGAGATGTAGTAACTTATACAGTTAATATTACTCTTCAGCCAGGCTCAAAAAATGTTGTATTTCATGACAGACTTACAAAGGGATTAACACTTGCGAATGCTCCGGAGTCAATAAAAATAGGTACTGATGATTTATCTGCTAGTAACTATGAGTTGACTAAGTGGACAAACGTTGAGGAAGATGGTCAGGATGATATAAGTATTAAATTTATCCAGGATTATCTTGATACAATTTCTGAAGCAACAGTAGTAACTCTGACATATAAGGCAACAGTAAATGCTCAGGCTGTGATCAATGAACACAACGATGCATGGATCAACTACAGTGAGAATAATGAAGTAACATCTGAGCATGTGACTGTGTATGAGTCAACATTTAAATTCAAGGTAGTTAAGGTTGACGAACATGATCAGCCCTTAGCTGGTGCAAAATTTGTCCTTTCAAAGAATAGTGAGCTTGGTGATATAACAGAGAATAACATAACTGATAAGAAGGCAGATCTTCTTGCTTTTGATGCTGATGGTAATTACACACCTGGCGGAGATAGCTATATTCAGACAGGGAATAATAATGCTGAATTTATGTTTAATGGATTAGATGCTGATCCTGACGCAGCAATTGAGTACTATCTCTACGAGGTTACTGCTCCTAATGGATATAACAAGCTTACAGCACCTATTAAAGTAGTTATCACTCCGGTTCTTAAGGGTACAAAAGTAGAAAGTTACGTATTGACATATACAGTTAACAATGTAGCGACATCAATAGATGGTGTAATTGGTCAGGTTCCTTCATTTAATGTAGTTAATAATCAAGGTACAGTTCTTCCTTCAACAGGTGGTATCGGTACAACAATTTTCTATATTATTGGTGGACTTCTTATCGTAGCAGCTGTTGTATTCTTTGTAGTACGCAGAAAGAACGATTAAGAGTAATTCTATTTTATAATAGAGGGATTTATAGATTAAATAAAATATTGAATCTTGTTTCTGTAGACAAAATATAGAAACATACTGCAGTTTCGGATTGGGTTTATTGCTCATTCCGGAACTGCGGAAATTTAAACAGTGCACTTAGCGAATTTTTCACGAGCTTAGCCTGACTAGGATTCAATATTAGTAATGTAAGTTATTTGCGAAGATGGATTGATAGACATGGCGAAAAGAAAAGAATTTGCAAAGCAATTGCCAAATCTCATATTTGCAGGAATTTTTATAGTTGGATTAGGAATTTTTTTATATCCCTCAGTAAGTAATTATATTAATTCTAAGCATCAAAGTAGTGCGGTTTCAGATTATACTGAAGCAATATCTAATTTAACAGAAGAAGATTACGAGCAGTACTGGAATAAAGCAGTAGAATATAACGAAAAACTTTTATCCAGAGGACTGAATTTTACGCTATCAGACGAAGAACTGGAAGAGTATCATTCAATTCTTGATCCCACCGGTACAGGGGTAATGGGACATATAGAAATAGAGAAAATCGGCGTTGATTTGCCGATATATCATGACGTTACTGAATCTGTTTTACAAGTAGGAATTGGACATATACCCGGATCATCACTTCCAACCGGAACGATTGGAACACATACACTTTTATCCGGACACAGAGGATTGCCATCCTCAAAGCTTTTTTCAGAGCTTGATCAAATGATAGAAGGAGATACATTCCTTCTTCATATAATGGATCAGACCTTTGCCTATCAGGTTGATAATATTTCAATAGTGCTTCCTGAGGAAACACAGAGTCTGACATTTTATCCTGACAAAGAATATGTCACGCTTGTGACGTGTACACCTTATGGTGTTAACACCCACAGAATGCTCGTAAGGGGCAGGCGTGTTGATTATAATGAAGAAACCAGACTGATAGTACCGGCGGATGCTGCTAAGATTAATAATCTTGTGGTTGCTCCATTTATAGCCGGACCAATAATACTAGTCTTATTTATATGGTTTGTAATTAGTACATCGGATCGTTTTAGAAAGAAAAAGATAAAAAAAGAGGATTTACTTCGTAATTGAGGTGCTTTATGAAGATTTTTAGCAAGCTGAAAAAACTGATACTTGGTGCGACTGTAATAAGCATGTCTGCATTGTTGGCATTGCCCGGAGCTACGGTTAATGCAGGATCTGATAATAATGGACCTGGTCTTATAGATATGAACAGAGAGACGACATTATCCGTGTATTATTATTTTGATACTGTCGGAGATATTCCGGGATATGGAGAGATGGATGGTGTGAACACCAAGGTATATAAGATAGCATCTATCTCGGAGAATGGAGAATTTACCTTACTTCCACCATACGACTCTTTGGGATTGGAAGTGAGTGATATGCGTTCACTGGCTAATCAGGAGAAGTGGGATACTATAATTACAGAAGCAGGTAAGTGTGTTGCTCAGAATAACATTCAGCCAAGTTATCAGGGAACATCCGGCAATGATGGATTTACCAGATTGGGCAAAGTTGATAAGGGACTTTATTACGGAGTGAGTGATCCTTTGGTAAAGGAAGGAATACAATATAAGTATTTTGATTTTCTTTCTGTAGTTCCAGGTCCAAGTAGTATCGATGAAAATGGTAATAATCTTTGGGATGGAACATGGACGAATGCCCAATACGATGTTATAGCAATTCCAAAGAGAGCAGCGAACAGATTGGAAGAGGATCCTGAAGTGTTTGCAATTCATAAGCAGTGGGTTGATGATGGAGGAGAGGATAGACCTGATTCCATCAAAGTTAAAATATTCTGTGATGGGGCATATGCTGAGACTGTTGAGCTTTCAAATGAAAATAACTGGAAGTATTCATGGAATTACGAAAAAGGTCATACCTTTACGGTGGAAGAGGAAAACGATAATACAGGTTATACTCCTACTATTTCTCAAAATGAGAATACTATCGTAATAGTTAATACAAAGAAGCCTAAGCGCCCGGATCAGCCAAATGAGCCGGAGAAGCCAAACAAACCGAATAAGCCGGGTAAACCTTCCAAGCCGAACGAACCTGTAACTCCGGATACAGTAGATAGCCCGGGAGGCTCAACACCGCCAGATGATGGCGGAAGTGTTCTTGGTGCTATCAGAAAGTTTGTTGGTGAGCTTCCTGAGGTTCTGGGTGCCAGAAGACTTCCTCAGACAGGTCAGTTGTGGTGGCCGATTCCTGTCCTTGCGATTATGGGAATTATTCTTATAGTTCTTGGTTTTAGAAATGAACGTCGTAGAAAGAATGATTAACTAACAGGGAACCGGTAAAGTCATGACTTTTTGTGGGCAAAAGCGGAAATATGATTGGGTAACGATGATGTAGTAGAAGAAAAACGATTGTTTATAAATGAGAAAAGTTTGAAATTGGGGCTTACTTAACTTAATCTATGGGGATAGCATGGGTATATTTACTGATGCTATCTCTATTATAATTCGGAATTAAGGTGGGCTTTTACATGAAGATAATTACAAAAGGACGGATAATGATTCTTCTGGGATTCCTGTGCTTTGGAATTGCAGCAAATATTGTTGTCAATAATGAGAAAGAGGATTTGGCAGCGGGAGTCAGTGCAGCAGGGCTCCTTGAAGGGGTAGAAGAGCAGATTACCAATGCTCCTATTGATCCAAATCCTACAGGTGAAATGAAATCCATTGATATTAATGGACAATCTTTTATCGGGATTATCACGATTCCGGCAATTGATATAAGACTTCCCATTCAGACAGAGTGGGCATCTCAGAATGCCAAGACATCTCCCTGCAGATATAAGGGTTCAGTTTATGAGAATAATCTTATAGTTGCAGGACATAATTATCAAAATCATTTTGGTAATCTTAAGAACCTTGTAGCAGGCGATAACATCATAATTACAGATGTGGATGGTCGTCAGTATTATTATGAAGTCACATATATGGAGGACATAGGTACATATGACGTGGATGCCATGGACGAAGGTGAATGGGACTTTACTGTATTTACCTGCACTATTGGTGGCGCAAGCCGCGTGACTGTCAGATGTGATTTTGTTAAGATGGTTGCTCCCGGATCAGGGGCATCTGTAACAAAGGAAATAGAGAATGCAGTTTCCGAGGATAAGGAATAATAGAAAAAGAGGTCTCCCACACGATGGAAGACCTCTTTTACGTTAATCATCTGTCTGCATATCTTTAAGTTTATTTGCCTGTTTGAAAATATCTGAGAGTATGGATTTAAACTGATCAAATTCTTCAACAGCTCTTTCAGCGGAGCGGGCACCATCGTTTGAGAGTGCTGCAACTTCCTGACTGGTAGCTGAGAGATTTGAAATTCCGTCATTTATCTCTGTCGTAGAAGAGGAAATGGAATCCATACCACGCTCAATATCACTAAAGCGACTTAGCATATCAGCTACATTCTCATTTATACTGTCAAAACTGTTTCCGACAGTCTCTATCATCTCATTTTGTTCTGCAACGGAAGAAACTGTATCATCAATGCTGGACATTGCCTTTTGCACATCTTCTGTAAGTTCGTTGATGATCCTGGTGATTTCTGTAGATGCGTTGTTGGTCTCGCCTGCAAGATCTCGTACATCATTAGCAACAACCGCAAAACCTTTTCCTGCTTCGCCGGCTCTTGCGGCTTCTATACTGGCATTAAGGGCAAGTAGATTGGTCTGCTTGGATATCGACATGATGGCACCGACGATTTTCTGAACTTCCTCAACCTTATTGATAACTGCCTGAGTAGCTTCTACTGTAACCTGACTTGTATTTGAAACATCCTGAGATTTTGATTTCAGGTTTCCAATCACGCGAACACCTTCACGCACTGCATCCTGAGTGTCTTGAGATGCTTTTGACATTTCTTTTGTGTGTTCGTCAGTAGTTAGTGTTTCATCTTGAATCTGCTGAACCTTTTCAGCCTGAATGGTGATGGCTTGAGCAGTGCTTTCCATACTTGTTGCTATATCATGCATTCCGGATTGCTGAGCATTTATTATATTCTGCAGGGAGGTAAGGCTATCCTGAGAGTTGTTAAAGAGATCAGAGATATTATTTGCGATGTCAGCCATCTTATTACCGGTCTCAAGGGCTTTTTCTGCGTTTTTACTTATTTTCGCATTATTCTCATCATTGAATTTTGTGAGAAGGCTTACGACACTTAAACTTGTTATAAATGCAAGTCCGAGAGTTATGAATGCCGGAATAAAAGAAATGTTAAGGGAGCCTGTTTTGACGATTGTTTTAATGCAGGTGATAGCAAAGGAAATGCATATTGCACCGATACCGGCACGGCAGAGTCTTACGTTCAGATAAATGATGCTTGCTATAAGGATAGGTAATCCAAATGCAAAATACACCAGATTATCCTGAGCGATCATCAGTACAAAGTAAAATATTGTGGAGCCTGCCATAATAAGAATGGAGCCCATCTTGACTTCCGGGAATTTGAAATTACCGGCTAGAAGCATCAGCATACCGACTATGGCACTCAAGATGATTGAAGCATTTCCAGCGGTAATACCTCTGTTTGTAATGTCTCCGATTGATAGTAAGACACCGCATCCTATAATTATGCTGCAAACTATAAAACTGACTTTATTCGCAAGTCTGAACTGTTGAGGATTCATATGCTGTCCTTTCTGCATTTTTTTAATGCACAATTAAGCCATCATTATATATCAATAAGATTTTAACATGATAGAGAAGAATAAAATCTGAAAACAGTTTAAAATAATATAAAAAATTGATAAAAATCGAAATTTTACTCAACCTGTAATTTAGATGATATGAAGCGTTTATGGGCAAAAATAAATGTATGAGATAATAAAATAAGGGCAAATCACGTAGCTTTGAACTCAGCAAAGTGCAAACAGTAAGCTAGTGCTGCTGTCATTAAATACCTCGACTTATTTGATGACAGTAGCACTAGGTTTAAGAGGTTGAACATATTAGTGATAAATGTGCTAAAATAAGTAATGTTATGAGGAAGCTATAGTAAGCGTCAAAAGTATATGAAGTTTACTATAAAACATAATTTTTATATAACGAGAGGACGTAATAATGGCACTTGAAAATTTACAACCAACAGAAGTATTTAAATGGTTCGAAGAGATTTGTAAAATACCTCATGGATCAGGGAATCTTAAAAAGATAAGCAACTTTCTTGTAAAATTTGCTAAAGATAGAAATCTCTATGTAAGACAGGATAAGGAACTGAATGTAGTAATCAAAAAGCCGGGGACACCGGGTTATGAAGATCATGAGCCTGTAATTCTCCAGGGACACATGGACATGGTAGCGGTTAAAGAAAAAGGTGCTAAGATCAACATGGAGAAGGACGGACTTGATGTAACCACAGATGGTGAGTTCGTCTGGGCTAATGGTACAAGTCTTGGAGGTGATGATGGAATAGCTGTCGCATATGCATTGGCTCTTCTTGACAGCAAGGATATACCTCATCCGCCGCTTGAAATCATTATTACAACAAATGAAGAAGTTGGAATGGACGGTGCAGTTGCACTTGACTGCTTTGATATTACAGGTAAAAAACTGATAAATCTTGATAATGAAGAAGAGGGCGTAATGATTGTCAGCTGTGCAGGTGGCGCCCGTTTTCATGGATACCTGCCTCTTACCAGAGAAAATAAGAGTGGAATCAAGGTAAAGATACATGTAAAAGGTCTTCAGGGTGGCCATTCAGGTGAGATGATTGTTAAGGGAAGAGGAAATGCCAACGTGATTATGGGCAGACTTCTCCTCGAAATAACAGATGCTCTTGAGGTTGGCCTTATCAGCTTAAACGGCGGAGTTGCTGATAATGCGATAGCTTCAGATTGTGAAGCAGAGCTTCTCCTTATGGGACTTGCTTCTCAGATGCATGGCAAGATCAAAGGACCTGATGTATCATTCTTCTCACTTTTTGGAAAACTCTCATCAATAGCATATAAGGTTGAGGCGGACCTGAAGGCAGAGCTTGGAATTAAGGATCCCGGACTTTCCATTGAAGTTGAGGAAGTTGTTGAAAACAGTCTTCCGCCTGAAAAGACAGATGTTTCAAATATGGAATCAGTCAATCTGGATTCAAGTGTTGACGCATATACTGAAATTCATGAGAAGCGCGAAGTTGTATCCGGAATTATTCCCTGCTCAGAAGTTATAGAGCTTGCCAGATGTATCTGTGCAATGCCTTATGGTGTGCAGGCAATGAGCGCTTCTATTGAAGGTCTTGTGGAGACATCTCTTAACCTTGGAATTCTGAAGATTGTAAGCAATCAGTCAGGCGCTATAGAAGGGGCCAGTGCAGCAAGCCAGAGCGCCGGAACAATGACTGAAGCCTTCCTTCTTGATTATTCTGTACGAAGCTCGATTGCACCTGCCAAAGATGCACTTCTTAGAAAGATGGAAATCATAATTGAAAGCTTTGGAGGAATATTTGAGACAACCGGCGAGTATCCCGGCTGGGCATACCGTGAGGAATCTCCTCTTCGTGAGAAGATGCTTGAAGTTTATAAGAGACTTTATAAAAAGGATATGAGAGTAGAGGCTATTCATGCCGGACTTGAGTGTGGTCTTTTCTCAGAGAAAATCGAAAATCTGGACTGTGTTTCCATAGGCCCTGATATGCAGGATATCCACTCCACAAATGAGAAGCTGAGTGTAGCATCTACCAAGTCTACCTGGGACTACTTGTGTGCATTGCTAAAAGAAATGTAAAAAACTATTTATTCAGCCCGTTCAATCATGAAGATAGGACGGGCTTTTTATCTTCTGGAAAATCTGTTGGATTTTATAAAAATAAAAAGCGCTTTGCTCGCGAGAATTTCACATTTGTTATTTTTATTCTTCTTAGATTCATACTAATAATTCTTTTCCCAGTTTTTTATAACTATATAACATATAAATATCAACGTATTATAGACATTGAATTAATTGATGCATTATTTAACAATTAATAATTGACGATATTTGAACGAAATATCCATTTAGTTGTATCATAAATAAATTTTATATAGTTAAATTAAATAAACTACGATTTTTATTCGATATTTGCCAAGTCTTGAATATTCAATTATTCATGGAAACTTTAACTTTTCAAGTACGAGTTTTGGAAGTTTTCTTTCATTTTCTGTTATTTTTTCTGAAATAAAATATTATATACTCCTCAACATAGGAATTAACAAATGGCAAAAGCCATTGCAGCTAGTAAAGGGGAAATGAGGAAAGCTATGAAAAATAAAACAATCAACAAGTATCTTGTAAAAACTGCAACATTGGGGCTTAGTGCAGCCATGATAATTCAGCCTGTAACAGCACTGGCTGAGGAAGCTGATGCACTTCCAAACAGTGATCAGCAGGTTGCAGAAGGGGAAACAAACAACGAGAAAACAGAAGAAGCTTCACTTAATGAAGAGCCCTTAGCTGCAGTTGAGGAAGCTAAAGCTGCTATAGATGCGGCTGTTAATTCAGATAAAAATATCCAGAAAGTAACTACTCCTGAAAATACTTCAGATAATGGTAACAATGAGACTTTTGATGATCAGTCTCTGACAGATACAAATGAACAGGCAGAGAACGAAGCAGCTACTGAAAATCTGGCACCTGCACAAAGCGAAATGCCTGCTGAAAATCAGGCACCTGCACAAAGCGAAATGCCTGCTGAAAATCAGACCTTCGTACAAAGTGAAGAACATGCAGCAGATCAGGGAAGTGCTGAGAACGGAAATGCTGCAGACACTAAGGTATCCATAGAAAATGATATAAAGTCAGGGGACGTAGCACCTGCACAGATGGAAGTGCCGGAAGTAAATGATTCCGCTGACAATCAGTCGCCACAGAATGATGCTTCTGCTGTAACAAATGACCCAGTAGACACAGAGCTCGGTAAAGCTAAGGAAGCTCTTGAAAATATTGAGAGTGATATAAATGTCCTTGATGAGAAAAATGAAAAAGCAAATAAGGCTATCAGCGCTTATGAAGAGGCAACAAATGAGGATGTCGTAGGGACTGTAGAGGTTGACAAAAATGTTGCGCAGGGCGCCGCAGGAACTGCTAAGAAGGCAAAAGAAAAAACTGATAAAGATGTAACAGATGCGAAGAATGCAGCAGATGCTGTTGAGAAAGAAGCCAAGAAGGAATATGAAACTGAACAGGCTGCAAATGAAGCAAAGAAAGAAGTAAAGAAATTTGTTGAAGAAGCCAATGATGCTGTAGAAGATGCAAAGAATCAGCTTGAAACAGCAGAGGGTGCTCTTAAGACAGCAGAGGCTTTGAAAGACAACGCAAAAGAAAAGGTTGATGCAGCTCAGACTGAATATGACAAGGCAGCAGAAGCTGTCAACGATGCGAAGAACGAACTTAAAGAGATTCTTGAGAAGAATGGACTTAATGATTCTGAAGATGCTGAAAATACCGGGCTTTCCGGAGATGTAAAGGCAACAATTGATGCAGCTGAGAGGGCTTATGAGAAAGCAGAGCAGAAGTTAAAGGATGCCGCGGATGATCTTGAAAAAGCTGAGAAAGCTCAGGAAAAGGCTGAAGCTAATGTAACCAGAAAAGAACAGAAGGTTCAGGATGCAAGTGAGGTGGTTTCCGAGAAAGAAGAGGAAGCCAGGGAAAAAGGAAAGGAAGCAAATAAGGCTCAGAAGAAACTTGAAAAGAGCAGCAAGGAATACGAAAATGCTAAGCAGGCAGTAGAGATTTGCGAAGAGAATGCCAAGAAATTGCAGGAAAAGGTTGATAAGGCTACTGATGAACGTGATAAGGCTCAGGACAAATATGACGCTGCTGTAAAAGATCTTGATGACGCTGCTAAAGATCTTATAAACAAATCAGATAAGTACAATCAGGCAGTTGGTGAGGTTGCTGATGCCGAGAAAACTGTAGATTCAAAGAAGAAAGATCTGGATGCTGCAACTAAAAAATATGGTGAAAAGTCAGATACAGCCAAAGCTGCTAATAAGGCATATGAGGATGCAAAGGCTGATGTAAACAACAAAAAGGCTAATGCGAAAGAAGCTAAAGAGGAACTTGACAAGGCTATCGAAGCTAAGAAAACTGCATCCGGGATTGAAGCTACAGCTGCTGAAAAATTAAAGGGCTTAGAAGACGAACTTTCCCAAAAGCAGTCAGATAAGAAAAAGGCTGATGAAAATCTTAATACGGCAAAGAATGCGCAGGAAGTGGCACAGGGTGTACTTGATGATGCAATTGCAGAGCTCAAGAAGATCACTGGAGATATTGAAAATGCAGAAAAATCTGTTAAAGGTCAGGAAGACATCATAACAGGAGCAAACGAAGAGATTACTAAGCAGAACGAAATCATCTCAGAAACTGATGGAAAAATCGGAGAAGAGAACAAAAATGTAAAAGATGCAGAAACTGCAATTGGTGAAGCAACAACAGCAAAGAAGGAAGCAGAAAAAGTTAAGTCCGACGCAGAGACAGCCAAGGCAGGTTATGACAAGACTGTATCAGATCAGGAGGAGATAGAGAAAAATAAGACTGCAGAAATTGAAGGCCTTGATAAGCAAATCTCAGAAAAAACAGTTGCCAAGAATGCTGCTGAAGAAATCGTAACAAATACTGAAAAGCAGATTACAGAAGAGGAAAAGAAATTAGTTAGTAAAGAAGATCTTAAGAAATTAGAGGATGAATCCTCAACTGCTAAAGATTTGGCTGATGCTGCTAAGAGTGAATGGGATACTAAGGCAGGTGAAGCAAACGAGGCAGAGAATAATGCTGCAGAGAAAGAAAAAATAGCTCAGGAAGCAAACACGAAATTTGAGGAATCTGAGAAAGCTGTAAGTGAAGCAGAAGGAAAAGTTAGTAAAGCAGAAGAGAATCTGGAGTCGGCTAATTCGAAAAAAACCGAAGCCGAGAAAAAATTAGAAGATGCCAGTAAGGAATATAAAGGTGCAAGTGATATTGAGAAACTGATGGATGATATCACAGAGAACGATAGCAAACGAGGGAAGTTTTTATTATGGACCGGTGAAACAGAAAATAATGTAGAAATTGCTGAAGCTTTAATAGTTTATGATATTCTTCAAAAAAATAAAGAATTAAAAGCAGCTGATTTATTCGTAGAATCAAGTATTATTTTTGACCATTACATTAAAGTATATGAAGTTGTAAAGAAAAAGAATAAAGTAGATTATAAGTTAATTGGCACATATGATTTCCGTACATTGGATAAAAATGGTAAGGAACTATCATTAATAAATCGAGGAACGACGGATCATATTGAAATTTTTGATAAAAACACGAAAAAGACTGTAATAGATGAGGCTACTTTCAAGGCTGGTAATACAGAATATCAGAAGAGTACACAAGAGGCAAGAAATGCCCTTGATGAGGCAGAAAAGCAGGTAGCAGCTGCAGAGAAAGCAAAATCAGATGCAACGAAAGAAAAGACTGATGCTCAGAAAAAATTGGATAATGTAATTAGCAATAATATAAAAGATTATCAAGAAGCACAAAACGCTAAGCAGAATGCTGAAGACGCAAGGAAGGCTGCCACAACGGCAAGTGAAGCTGCTAAAAAAGCTGAGGAAAACTATAATACTGAAAATGAAAAATACATTGCCGCAGCAGATAAAGTAACTAAAGCGAATGAGAATAATAATGCGGTAAATAAGACAATTGAAGGCCTTCAGACAACTGTAAATAGCAAAAAGCAGGAGGCTCAGGGCTTAGGAGCTGATATAAATACTCTTAATACAGATAAGACGAATGCTGAGAAAGCAAAGAATGAAGCTTCAAAATTAAAGGGTGAGGCTAGTCAGAAAGCTGCTGCAGAAGGGGAGAAAATCAAACAAGCTGACCAGGCAATAACTGATGCAAATAATAAGCTGAATGAAAACAATACAAAGAAATCAGAAGCAGAGGGTAAGATAGCTAATTATAATTCCGTTAAGAAGGCTGCTCAGGATGTGATTGATAAGCAAAATGAAATTATTGAATCAGCTAATACTGTAATCGCAGGACTTAAGAATGATATTGATTCCTATAAGAATAGTAAGGATTCTAAAGATAAGGACATTATAAACGCCCAGGATGATCTTTTGAATAAAAAAGGAAGTCTGGCTGAATTACAGAAAGTGGCAGATGATGCAGCTGATAAGGCATCTAAAGCAGAAGCAGCAAGGAATACTGCAAATACTGAGTATGAGAAAGCAGAAAGTGATAAGGCAGCAGCTGAAAATGCGGTTAATGAAAAGAAAAAAGCGGTAGAAACTGCTAACGGTGAAGTTAAGAAAGCAGAAAAGTCACTGAAAAAGGCAAAAAATGAAAAAGATGAAGCCGATAAGAAACTGAAGGCTGCAGAGGATGACAAGAACAAAGCAGAAAAAGCTTATAAAAAGGCAATTAAAACCTATGGAGATAAATCTGATAAGGCTAAGGATGCAGAAAAAGAATTGAAGAAGGCTTCAGATACAGCAAAAAAAGCTTCTGAGAATCTGGATAAAATGTCAAAAGAGCTTTCAAAGAAGCAGGAAAAACTTGCAGATGCTCAAAAAGATCTTAAAAAGGCAAATAAGGAGCTTTCTAAAAAAGAAGATAAGCTCAACGATGCTAAAAAGGACTATGATAATAAACTTAAAGCCAAGAAAAAGGCAGATAAGGAATTAGAGGATGCAAACAGCGCTAAGTTTAAAGCAGATAAGGCTCTGGAAAAAGCTAACTCAGCTCTTACAAAAGCTAATGAAAAAATGTCAGATGCAAATGAGGCTGCTAAAAAGCTTGCAGAAGCTAAGGATATTGCAGAAAAGAAGCGTGATGCTGTTAAAGAAGCAAGAGACAAGGTACTGGCTCTTGCAGAAGAACTTAGAAAGCTTCAGGCTAGTGCAGGTGTTAGCTCCAAGGCTCTTGATGATATGAAAGAGGATTACAACGAAGCTCTTAAGAGCTATAACAGCGCAAAAGAAAGTGCTAAGGAAGCGGCAAAAAATGTTGATCTTGCAAAGAAGGAAGCTGAAAGAGCAGAGGATGCTTACAATGCTGAGGGTAGCTTCAAAGTTGTAGCAACCATTGATGATAATAGTGCTGATGATAACCAGCAGGGCAATGGTTCAGGTGAAGCTGAGCAGGGTAACGGTTCAGATGTCGCTGATCAAAATGGTAATGATGTGATTGCTAATCCTTCTAATGGAACTGGAAATAACGAATCTGATAGCAACGATTCACAGAACAATAGCGGAATTGTTGATAATGGTTCAGGCAGTAACGTAAGTGATAGCACCGGAAGTGCTTCACCTGTTGTAGCAGGCGAATCTGAGCAGGTTAATAACGAAACTTCAAATAACGAAACTTCAAATAACGAAACTTCAAATAACGAAACTTCAAATAACGTAACTTCAAATAACGCATCAGATGAAAATGTCTCTGATAATAAGACGGATAAAAAGAATAAGAAGTCAAAGAAGGCTACTTCAAATAATGTAAATAATGATAGCAATCAGACTTCTGATCCGGAAAGCTTAAACGATAATGACTCTGTATCAGTTCAGGCTAAAAATTCCGATAAGGTAAACAGCACTACTGATAACAATACTTCTGGTAATACAACTAAGACTTTAGATGAGAAGCCTGCAGTACTCGGAGTAAGAAGAGAGAGAACACCCGGAGTTATTTCAGCAAAAGCAGCAGATAATGATTCTGCAAACACTGAGTCTGAAACTGTTGTTGCAGAAACTACAGATGCTGCAAATGAGATTGCAGAAGCTGAAGAAGCAGCAATAGAAGAGACAATGAACGAGATAGCTGACATTGACGGAAGTGTAGAAGATAATGCTGAAGGAAAGACAACAGAAATTAAAGACGAGAATACAGCAAAATCAGATGCTCCTGCAAATGATTCCAAGCCATATTGGCTCCTTGCATTACTTGGTGTAGTTGGTATCGGCTCCGGTGTTGCAATTGGCAATCAGGCTAAGAAAAAGAAGGCTACCAGGAAGGCAGACAAATAATAAAAGTTCAAATTATAGCAAGCATATAGTCGAGTTAATATAAAACAGCTACACTAGGGGGCTAAGTACTCTACTACAAGCAAGACAAGAGCTTGTATAATCTGAATAAGTATTCTACAAAAGAGAAAGGACTCCGCGTAAAAACGGAGTCCTTATTGTTATCTATTGCTATACTAAAAATCAATCATCATCATCTTCGTCATCGATGTCATCATAAGAGGTTGCTTTTGCGCCGCGAGACTTGAAGAATGAAGCAAGTTTCTTGGCACGACTTGTTGAAGTAGCATAAACTTTAACGTTCTTTACGTTCTTGAAAGCGTTCTTTCCAACAGCGCTCTTCTTAGTGATTTTTGTAGATGTTGTTTTGAAAGTTTTAAGATTCTTGCAGTTGTAGAATGCCTTTTTACCAATTTTCCTGATATCGGGATCCTGAATCTGGATAGTCTTTAATTTTGTGCAGCCGCTGAAGCAGGACTCAGGAATTTCGGTAATATCAGAATCATTGATCTGAACCCATGTAAGATTCTTTCTGCCATTAAAGGCACCGGCCTGAATACCCTTGGTTCTGTAATAAGCGCCATCAGGAGCAGTAATGTTTGCCTGAATAACGATTTTCTTAGCATCGTCCTTGCAGCCAACTACGATAACTTCGCCGGCTTTGTCTTCACTTGTTCCTGTAGGAACTTTGGTTACCTTGTACATAACGGGCTTAGCAAGTTCGCCATTACCTGAGCTCTTCTCATTGTAGAACTCATGACCTTTCTCGTAAAACTCGTCCTTTGCGCTGGCCTTCACACCTACTGTAACGGTAACTGCCATGGCTAATGCCATAAGCGCCAATCCTAACTTCTTATTCCCCTTCATAAATATAAATCTCCTTTCTCTTTTAGAAAAATTTTACTAATATTTCTTAATTATAGCACAAATTCACAGATAACAACGCTCACAAAATGTAATTTTATGGCACTAATCAGATGTAAGAGCTATAATATAGACAGAATGTTTTGTTGGAGGGGAATTTATGCACAGAGAAAGTGGAATTCTTATGCCAATTTTTTCGTTGGCATCTAATTTTGGCATTGGTTGTTTTTCAAAAGAAGCGTATGATTTTGTGGATTTTCTGCAAAAGGCTTACCAGGGGTATTGGCAGATACTTCCTATAGGACCTACCGGTTTTGGAAACTCACCTTATCAGCCGATTTCAGCATTTGCAGGTAATCCATATTTTATATCTCTTGAAGGACTCATAGAAGACGGTATTCTGACCTGGGATGATACAAATGGAGTAGATTTCGGGAACGATATCGAGCGCGTTGATTATGGAAAGTTATATGAGAACCGCCAGCCTATTCTAAAAAAAGCATACGAGAATTTCCTGCAAAAAGGTGAACTGAAGGAATTCAAAGAGTATCAGAAAAAGCAAAAATACTGGCTGGAAGATTATGCTCTGTATGTTGCAATAAAGGCAGATCAGGGTGGAAAATCCTGGCTTGAATGGCCAAAGGAGTTAAAGCAGAGAGATTCAAAGGCTCTAGAAAAAGCAAAAAAAGAGTTCAAGGATGAAATTGAATTTATCTTCTTTGAGCAGTTTAAGTTTGACGAGCAGTGGAGAAAGCTTCATAAATATGCTGCAAATCATGGCGTCAAAATAATAGGAGATTTGCCTTTTTATGTTGCCATGGACAGCGCAGACAGCTGGTCACATCCTGAAGCATTTAAAATGGACAAGGATCTTACACCAAAGTCTGTAGCAGGCTGTCCTCCTGATGCTTTTTCAGCAGACGGACAGCTTTGGGGCAATCCTGTTTATGACTGGGAGGCTCTCAAAAAGAATGGCTATTCCTGGTGGGTTCGCAGGATTGAGAGAAATTATGAATGGTTTGATGTTATTCGTATCGATCATTTCCATGGTTTTGCTGAGTATTACGAGGTTCCTTACGGTGATGAAACTGCCAAAAACGGAAAACAGATGAAAGGACCCGGAATGGATCTTTTCAGAGCTCTTGAGAAAAAACTTGGGAAGTTGAATATGATAGCTGAAGATCTTGGGAATACCACAGAGGAAAACATGAAGCTCCTTGCGGATTCAGGATTCCCCGGAATGAAGGTACTTCAGTATGGCTTTACCAGCTGGGACAGCATGTATGTTAATCACCGCCATATCAACAACTGTGTGGTTTATACAGGAACGCATGACAATACTCCAACCTTTGCGTGGGTACAGGAAATATCCGAAGGTGAACGTGATTTTACAAGAAGGTATATTAATTCTATAAATACCGATTACGGAGCTTTTGTCTGGGATATTATCAGAGAGGCCTACAGATCAGTAGCAGATTTATGCATAGTGCCTTTGCAGGATTATCTTTGCAAGGGAAGAGAGGCGAGAATTAACACACCGGGAACTTCTGAAGGAAACTGGCAGTGGAGACTTACACCTAATTATCTGTCTGAGGATCTTGCAAACAGCATAAGACTGATGACTGAGACATACAGCAGAGTACCACTTCCGCCTAAGACTGATGACTGAGACATACAGCAGAGTACCACTTCCGCCTAAGGTTGAAGGTGCTGAGTAAAACAAAAATAGCTCGCACTCGACTCGATAATATCGAGCAAAGTGCGGGCTTTTTATATTGTATAAATTTGGTATTTTTTAGCCATTTTCTTGCTGCATTTAAGTATGAGGTGCGTTCCTTCTTCAGTATATTCAGTCTCTGAAACTTCAGAACGCGAAGTGATGTCAAAAAGTGCAGCACCATCAGAGTAGGGAATTACAAATTCGCAATCTATTTTCTCACCTTCCAAGGTATGCTCAATAAGAGTAGTCAGTTCATCAAGTCCAATAGCATTTTCTGCGGACATATAAATCCTATCGTCACGGACATGGGGAATCTTCATGGCGGTGTGCTCTGAGTTCCCGACAACCAGATCAGCCTTGTTGAACACATATATTATAGGTATCTGAGAAGCGCCTATATCTCGCAGAGTCTTCTCTGTGACTTCGATATGAGTCATATAATCCGGATCTGAAAAATCAATAACCTCAAGCAAGAGATCAGCATATATGGCTTCCTGAAGCGTGGACCTGAAGGCTTTTACCAGCGTTGTCGGAAGTTCATTGATAAAACCGACGGTGTCAGATAAGAGAAACGGTCTGTGGCCCGGAAGATCTATTCTTCTTACAGTGGTATCAAGGGTCGCAAAAAGCATATCCTTCTGCATGACTTTTTTATTTTCTTTTTCCTCAATATGGCTTGCATCAAGAAATGAATTGAGAAGAGTGGACTTACCTGCATTTGTGTAGCCAACTAATGAAATGCGTGGGATGTCTGAATTCATTCGCTTTGATCTCTGAGTATCCCTTTCACGTTCTATGGTTTCAAGCTCTCTTCTGAGTTCTGCACATCGCTGTTCGATTCGGCGTCTGTCCAGCTCAAGCTTCTTTTCACCGGCACCCTTATTGGATAGTCTGCCGCTGCCGCCACCCTGACGGCTTAGTTCTGTTCTCATACCTGCAAGTCTTGGCAGCATAAACTGAAGCTGTGCATATTCAACCTGCATGCGGGCTTCTCTGGTTCTGGCTCTTTTTGCAAAAATCTGTAAAATGAGTCCGGTGCGGTCGATGACTTCAGTATCAAGGATTCTCTCAAGATTTCTTAGCTGAATAGGAGAGAGGGTATCACCGAAAATAATGATATCTGCATCAAGCATGCTGATGAGGTTTTTCAGCTCCTCAACCTTACCGCTTCCAATGAAAGTTGCATGGTCAGGATGAGAAAGTGTCTGTGTGATCGTCATAGCAGGTTCAAGGTCACAAGCCTTAGTAAGAGCGGAAAGCTCACTCATGGAGCGGTCAAAGGAACCGGTGTCTCTGTCACTTGTTGAAAGCCCCACCAGGATGGCCTTGGGAATTCCTGTATATTCTGTTGTATCGTAAGTTGTAGTATTGTTCATATAAATTTTGTTTTATCCTTTTTGAGTCGCGAGAATCCTGAAGAAACGAGCTTATTCGAATCTTTCAAGTAAGGCCAAAATCAAATTTTGACCCATACATCATTATATATGTTCCTGAATTGGTAATTCAACATTTAGAATCAGCACAAAGATATTTCTGTTATGAAATAATAAGAACATGCCGATATAGAAAATGGAATATAGTGTCATCTTGCTTAGATATAATTACAGAAGCATGCAATGGCTGGGGCTTTCACAGGGTGCATCGTAACACAACAAATAATAAGAGGTTACATCTATGTCATATGATTTATCTTCTTCAATGAATAAACTTACGGATCTGTATCTTGATAACGCAGGGCGCGGTAGCAGGCAGGGCAGTACTTTATCGCTTGGAAAAGGAAACCGAAAAGATATAATCGACTCCATAACAAACCAACTCAGTCGTGGAGAGGAGCTTAAGGGTAAGTTTGGAAAAGAATTTGATGAGGTTTATGACTCAATGCAGGCTATGCGTACTCTTGATCAGGTAATGAGGCAGAGCTATGACATGAATCATAAAGATGATTACAAGAAAACTAATGCTAAGGATGCACATTCTGCAATGACCTTCTCAAAAGGTAGTAGCAGAATAATGGATATGCTTACAACGCAGGTTGCTTCAGAGATGGATGAGAAAGTAAATAAGGCCATCAAAGATGGCCTTGGAAATTAGTTTCTATTACTAAAAAATTCTCTGACTGCCATAAGGATAAAGCCCAGTTCATTTTTTGCCTGAAAATCTGAATCCTCTTTGTGCCAGTTCTGGGGCGGAATCTTTAGAACACCTTCCTTAGACAGAAGAGTTTCTTTTGATAATCCTGAGCCCAAAATATCATCCATAGGACTTCCTTCAATAATAACGGAGTCTCCGGTAGACATTAAAGCTTCGGCAAAGGCTTTATCTGACAGATATTTTCCCACATTACAGTTGAATATGATTTCACGGTAGCACTTTTTCCAGATTACTTCGTCGAAATTTCTGATCTCTGAACCAAGCTTTTGGCATAGAGCAGGATCAGGCTCATTCATGATTTTTGCATAGGTATTAAAATCATTGAAAAGAAGAGCTTTTTCAGCTGATATGTACTGCTGGGCTGTGAGGTATTTCCTGCCATTGATAAATATCGGATCGCCCTGATACCAGAGTGAAAACTGGCAGAATTCATAGGTTTTTTCCGCAAGATAAAAGCACACATAGGTGTGGGGATTGCCATTTGAAACTTCATCGATAAGCCAGTCTATATGATATTTGTTGTAAAGGGCAATAGGAAAATCCGGCGGTGTCTCGGGAAGCGCAATCTCCGGAATGCTCTGAGTATCAGCTGAAGAGCTTATTGAGTTACTGTTGGTGTCACTACAGATTCCTTCTGAGTTTTGAAGGTTATCTGAAGCATTTGTATCACCTGCAGAAGAAACAGGTTCCGCACTGAATCTGTTTTCGGAAGTCTCATCCGCGCTGTTTTCTCCATCATCCTTCTGAGAAGTCTCATCCGCAGCGGTTCCTGCACCATTCTCCAGAGAAGCTTCATCTTCGTCATTTTCGGAGAATAATTCATCTATCTCATCTACATCTTTAGAAGCATTTTTTCTTCCTTTTCTTGAAGGCTTCTTCTTAGGCTCTGCCTTTTTGACCAGCTCAACATTTTTTAACTCTTCAGAGAAAGCATTGAATCCAAGGTCATCCTGAAGGACGAAACATACATCGTCAAAGGAATCAGGATGATTTGCAACAAAAGCAGAGACTGTAGCTACGGCGAGCTTAGCAGCCTTATCCATGGGATAGCCATATTCACCTGTTGATATTGGAGGAAAAGCGATTTTTCTGATGTAGTTGTCAGAGGCTAATTTGAGAGCACTGGTATAGCATGAGGCAAGAAGCTGAGCCTCACCGGCTATACCGCCCATCCAGATAGGGCCTACAGAATGGATAACATATTCGGATGGAAGATTATAACCAAGAGTAAGCTTTGAATCTCCGGTTTCACAGCCGTTTAATTTGCGGCATTCTGTCTTAAGCTGAGGACCGGCAACACGGTGAATCATACCATCGAGACCGCCGCCGCCAAGCAGACTGTTGTTAGCAGGATTAACTATAGCATCGAAGCCTGTGACCTTTGTTATGTCATCTTTAATCGCGCGAATCATGTTGTCCCCCTTCTGTAGCCATCATAGTCTGAAAAAAATTACTGATAATTTACAGCCTTATTTATCGCATCCTGTGCTATAGCTTCAACTACGAGACCAAGACCGATAAGCTGAAGAATGATGAAAAGAATAGAGTTGCTTGAACTCTGCTCACCTTTTATCTGATCAACCTTCTCGCCGAGCTTAAATGCCCAGTACCAGCTATAAATTCCGCAAGTAACGATTGAAAGTAAAAATGCTACTACACCGGAAGTCTCATGTTGACGATTGCACAAAACATTGGTCTCATCTGTAAGAACAATGAACCAGTAAATATTGTAAATACCACAGGTTATAAGAGAGAAAATTATAGCAAGAGCTATACTTCTGCCTGTTATACCGGGATTGGGATTGTAGTAGGGATACTGCTGGAAACCGTTTGGATCACCATTTTGATAATTAAATCCGGTTGGATTGCCATTTTGATAATTGAAACCGCCATTTTGGCTATCATTCTGATAATTGAATCCTTGAGGATTCCCCTGATTACCATTGTAAGTATTATTAGGGTCAAAACCAAAAGGACCATTCTGAGGTGCCTGGTTTTGAGCATCATTATCCGGCACAAGCTTTGCACCGCAGTTAGTACAAAAATTTGTTGAATCCGGATTCTCTGTTCCGCAATTAGGACAAAACATTTTTTCATCTCCTCCTTAAAATTGTTTGTTCTATCTGATTATATCATAATTTAGTGTATAATTATCTCAAAGTTATAACGACTGTGCTTAAGAATTCATAGATTCCTGTTTTTCTTCAGAAAAACGGGAATCTATAAATCTCTGAAGATAGCGAAATCCATGCTCTGAAAAATATAGAGCCTGGTACCGCCCAGGAATGCGGAGCATGATTGGGTAACGGTACTGCCAACAGACCGGTCTGAGTCAGATAAAAACCATTGTTTATAGATGAAGAGGGGGGTAACTTATGCCAATTCTTGGAGCTTTTATGGTGCCACATCCGCCAATTATCCTGCCGGAAGTAGGAAGAGGTGAGGAGAAGAAAATAAGTAACGTTATTGAGGCTTATGAAAAAGTTGCTGATGAAATAGCGTCTCTAAAGCCGGAAACTATAATTATTTCAAGTCCTCACAGCGTCATGTATTCTGATTATTTTCACATTTCTCCGGGGAAAAGTGCCTATGGTGATATGGGGAGGTTTCAGGCTGAGGAAGTGAGCTTTGATGCTGAGTATGATGAGGAGCTTGTGAAGAAAATTTCCCGGATTGCTGAGATGGGCGGACCCGATTTTTATGAAAAGTCAGATGGAAACCAAAAGGGGCAGGGCGGACTGTCAATTCATGAATTCCCTGCAGGAACTCTCGGGGAGAGGGATCCTTCCCTGGATCACGGAACGTTAATTCCGCTTTATTTCATTTGTAAAAAATATACTGATTTTAAGCTTGTAAGAATCGGGCTGTCAGGGCTTCCTCTTGCGCTTCATTATCAGATGGGTCAGATTATTCAGAAGGCAGTTGAAGAAACCGGAAGAAGAGTTGTTTATGTGGCAAGTGGAGACCTTGCGCATAAAATGAAAGAAGAAGGTCCATATGGCTTTGCTCCCGAGGCTCCTGAGTATGATAAGCGAATCATGGAGGTGTGTGGCAGTGGAGAGTTTAAAAACCTTTTTGACTTTGACGAAAGCTTTTGTGAAAAAGCTGCAGAATGTGGGCATAAGTCATTTGTGATGATGGCAGGAGCTTTGGACGGACTTAGTGTAAAGGCTAAAGCCTTGGTTCATGAGGCTACCTTTGGAGTAGGCTATGGAATCTGTACCTTTGAAGTTGGCGGTCCTGATGATAGCAGGCATTTTCTGGATGAATGGAGAAAAGAGAAACTGTCTGAACTTAGAGAGAGGCAAAAAGATGAGGATCCCTATGTTAGCCTTGCAAGATTTTCTCTTGAAAGCTACATAAGTGCAGGGAAAACCTATCATGTGAAGGATTTAAGGGGAACTTATTATGAAAATCTGCCACAGGAAATGCTGACTCAGACAGCAGGCGCTTTTGTATCAATTCATAAAAATGGCGCTCTCCGCGGATGTATTGGAACAATACTTCCTACCTGCGAATGTGTTGCAGAGGAGATACTGCAAAACGCCATAAGTGCAGCAACCAATGACCCGAGATTTCCCATGATAACAAGAGAAGAACTTCCCTGGCTTGAAATAAGTGTGGATGTTCTTGATAAACCTGAACCCATATCTTCGCCTGATGATCTTGATGTTAAGAGGTATGGAGTTATAGTGACTTCCGGGCACAAGAGAGGACTGCTTCTTCCAAATCTTGACGGAGTTGATGATGTAATCCAGCAGATAAACATCGCCTGTCAGAAGGCAGGAATTCCGAAGGGAGAGGAGATAAGCCTTGAGAGATTTGAAGTGGTAAGACATTTATAATATATGAAAAAAGACTTCAATGCAGTATGTACGTTGCATTGAAGTCTTTTTTATCTTATTTGAAGAAGTCTATATCTGCGCTAAGCTTCTCGGAAATTTGCTTAAGTTTGTCAGCAGATCCTGCAAGAGTAGTAACTGTTGCAGAAAGCTCCTGCATGGAGGCTCCGGTTTCTTCTGAGGATGCAGCATTCTCTTCAGATATGGCTGATAGTGCACTCATGGTATCAACAACAGCATTTTTGGAGTTATCACAGGTCTCAGCGCCATTTGATATGAGTTTAACTCCGCTAACCGTATTACTGATATCTTCGAGCATTCCGTTAACGGCAGCAAGAGTTTCACCAAGCGCTATCTGCTGGTCATTGTTGCCCTGCTTGACATCTGCGGCGGCTGCTACTGCAGCATTAGATTGCGAAAGAAGCTGTTCCATCTCAAGCTTTATGTCATCTGCCATCTGCTTGGAATCTTCAGCAAGCTTTCCGATTTCTTCAGCTACAACAGCAAATCCTTTTCCTGCTTCGCCGGCTCTTGCAGCCTCGATAGACGCATTAAGGGATAGAAGGTTGGTTTGGGTTGCAATGGATGTAATACCTTCAACTTTTTCGCTGATAGTATTAACAGCATCCTTCGTAGCCTGGATTGTTTGTGAAATATCGTCGATTTTTGTTGTCATCTCAGTTGAAGAGTTCTGCAGAGAACGCAACGAATTACTGGATATTTCGGAAGCTTCCTTCATTTTGCCTGCGATATCTGAAAGATCATCTGAGGATGTCCGAACATCAGCTATAGCTTCTCCGATTCTGCCAACATTTTCAGTAGCGGATTGTATCTCATCAGCCTGCTGTGTAGCACCGGAAGCAATCTCCTGAACAGCATTTGAAACATCCTCCGCTGTCTGAGAAATCTGGTTAGCGGTATCAGCAAGGTCTACTGATGAACCATTGACTGCAACTGCAGATTCTTTGATACTTGTTACAATTTTGCCAAGTACACTCAAAACTGAATTTGTATTTCCTATCATCTCACCAAATTCATCCTTGCGATTTGTGTACTTGTTAATTGTAAGGAACTGACCATCTGCAAGATGATGAAGGGCTGCATTTACTTCTTGCATAGGACCGGTGAAGGATTTCGCCATGGCAAATGACATAAATATAGCAATAATTGTCATGATAACAGCTATGATGATTACTACTATTGCACTTCTGTATGCGGACGACATTACAGCATCATAATTAGAAGAAACGATTACAACCCAGTTTGTCAGTGGATCTTTGTAATAAGAAACGATCTGTTTTTCACTTCCCTTATCATCGGAAATATATGTTCCTTCACCATTCTGACTGGCTAATGTGAAGAATTTTCTATCACTTCTGTTATCTTCAGGATCGTCCGGACCTATTTCGTAGTCAGAGTGTGCAATGACTATTCCTTTTGAGTCTGTTATAAACGCGCGCTGAGACTGCTCGATATTATTTTTAAGCAGACTATGAAGAGTTGATAGATCATAACTTCTCTGAGCTGTGCCTATAGGAGTTTTGTAATCGTCATCATAAACAGGAACTACAGGAATTATTATTCGGCTGCCTGTTGCTTTGGATATAACCATATCGGAGATAACTGACTGACCTGCAATAGCACTCTTAAAATAGTCTCTGTCGCTGATGTTGGAGAGAGCTCCATCACCTGTTCTTGCAAGCTGATCACCGGTTGATGCAGTAATAACTATGCTATTGCCATCGTTATATGGGACGTTGAGATTATCCAAAAATGAAATCATTCTGGCTTTGTCTTCATCCGTGAGGGCGTCAGCTTTTTTCACAAATTCAATCGTGTACGGAGAGCTTGCTGCAGACTCAAGAGTTCTTAGCTGCTGATAAAGATTATCAGAGAATGCGCTGGCAACAATTTCTGCCTGCTTAACATTAATGGTCTCAGCATCAGTTTTGGCTTTTTCTATCGAATTTAGAAAGCTGATCGTTATAGATATTAATAGTGGGATAACAACTATTAATACCATGGACAGAATAAGCTTGAATTTCACCCCTTGAGTAGTTTTTACATTGCTTTTGGTTTCGGTTAGAACAGTATTATTATCCATATTACCTCCTAATAATAACGATTATACGTATAACAAAAGAGTTAATAAATAATGTAACCTTATGACGCAATTAACATTTGCATGATTATTTATTATACTTCCTAAATAGTATAAATTTATTATATAAAGAGGTATTTAATAAAGAATTAAGGCTTTCTTTATTTATTCGTGTAAAGAAGTCGCCAGATGAACATAATTGCATGTTCATCTGGCGACAACCGCGTTGTATTTGACTTAGTTAGACATCGTAATAACAGCAATTCCCCCTGCAGGTAAAATCAGCTTATCACCTTCAAGCGTGGCTTCATCAGTTCCCGTTGAAAGGGTAGCAGAGAGGGTTCTGAAACCTTCAGTGGCATCATCCTTACCAAGATCAATCTCTATAGATTCATCTCCATTGTTTAGCGCAAGGAGTACCTTGGAATCTTTGATAGTATCATCCAGTTTATCTGAGGCATCTTTGATCCACAGAACATTCCTGTCTCCTGAAAGACTTTCAATCAGACTGCATTTTCCTCTTGCAATTGCAGGAAAAGTGTTCCTTAGACTAATTGCCTTTTTATAATAATTATAGATAGAATCAGGGTCATCTTTCTGATCTTCCAATGATCCGTAAGGCATTTCAAACTTATCCATATTGGCAGGACCCTTGGTCATTCCGGTTGAACCTTCAGAAGCCCATTGCATGGGAGCACGCTTGTTTTCATCCTGACCTGAACCCTTCATGCCAAGCTCTTCACCATAATATATGAAGGCATTACCGCTCATCAAAAGATTGAGTGCACCTGAGAGCTTAATGCTGTTCTTTGCATTTTTGCCTGTATAATAACCTGCACTTCTTGCCATGTCATGGTTTGTGTAAAAGGGCGCATTAACATAGTTCTCATTGTAAGAAGAGTAAAGCTCATCCTCATCAATCTGTGACTGAACATATCTTATGGGAGTCATCTTGCCCTTGGCACATTTTGCAATTAAACCTTCACTTCCTGAAAAATCAAAGTCGAAGAGAGAATCGATACCGCTTGCATAATACTTTGAATAACTGCTGGATGAAGTCCATGCTTCACCAACAATATAAGCGTCAGGATTTATATCTTTAACTGCCTTAACGAAAGTGCCAAGTTCCTTAGTGCTTTCACCGATATTCTCGGTTGTAAACGAGGTGACAGCATCCATTCTAAAGCCGTCGCAACCAAGATCCAGCCAGAATTTTGCGTAATCAGCAAACTCCTTCTGAACAGAAGTATTATCGAGATTAAGGTCAGGCATCTCTGACCAGAACTGGCATTCATAGTAATAGTCTGTGCCTTCAAGCTTGTTATAGCCCTTATCTGCTTTATCAGTAAAATGATAATAATCTATATAAGGGCAATCCTGTGGATTCGGAGCTTCTCCCGAAGGCAGGTTCTGAAGATATTTTTTTGCCTCCAAAAACCATGGGTGAGAAGATGAAGTGTGATTCATAACAGTATCATTTATCACGCGTATTCCACGCTTATGGGCTTCCTCCACAAGCTTCTTATAATCATCGAGGGTTCCATATTCCGGATCCACATTTAAATAATCTGTAACATCATACTTATGATAAGTTGTTGATGGACAAATAGGCATTAACCAGATCTCATTACATCCAAGATCATCGGTGGTTGATGGATCACCATCGTTTATGTAATCAAGCTTTTCGGTCACACCATTAAGGTCACCAATACCATCGCCGTCACTGTCATAAAATGAATATACAAAAATTTCATAGGTTGTTCTGTAAAAATCATCGATCACAGGAATCTCCGGTGCCTTTTTACTAGCGCATCCGGAAAGCGCAGTGCACATAAAAAGACTTGCAAGAATGCAGGAAATAATTTTGTTTTTCATGACTCCTCCTCAGCTATAAATAATTTTTAGTTGAATCAATTTTACAATCAATTTTACTATTTGAAAAAATTAAAAAAAACTGTTTACAACATTTTTTCGCTATGCTATAATCTTTTTCGTTGGCGACAGAAAACGTCAAGGATAGGGGAATCATACAATGGCTAGTATTGCGGTCTCCAAAACCGTTCATGCGGGTTCGAATCCTGCTTCCCCTGCTAGCTATAGACTCGATATCAATTGATATCGAGTCTTTTTTTTCTACTAATTTCCTGTTAGATTTCCATATTCTTAAATTTATTTTCCTATTTACATGCAAGAAGTCGTAAGATAAAACGCTTGCATACAATATTCTTTAGTAAAATCCAGCCGTGTTTAAAAAAATAACAAGAATTTATTGGCAAAAAGTGATAAAAAGTCAGCATCTTTTGATAAGCGTACCGTCAAAATTTACAGAATAATTAGAAGTGCAACTGTGTGCAAATTGGGGAATTGCACAATAACACTTTATTTTTAAGGAGGTTTAGGAAAGGTATGCACAAAAAGAAGTTGGGGTTGTCATCGTTACTTATGGCAGGAATGCTGACTGTTTCAACTGTCGGAACTGGTACGCTGCAAGCTTATGCAGCTGAGGAAGTACCGGCAGTTGAAGGAGCAGCTGAAGCAGAGAATGCTGATTCAACTGAACAGGGGAAAGAAGGTGAAGAAGCAGGAACTGCTGAGAATGCAAAATCGGAAGCTGAACAGGCGTCTGAGAAAACTGAGCCAAATGGGGAAACAGGTTCAGAAGATGAAAAAGCAAAAGAAGAATCTACAGAAAAGCCAGAAGAAAAAACTGGAGAAGAATCTGCAGAAAAAGCTGTAGAAGAATCTGCAGAAAAAACCGGAGAAAAATCAGCGGAAGAAGCAGAACAAAAGTCTGAAGAAAAGCCTGTGGAAGAAGCTGCAGAAAAGGTTGAAGAAAAAACAGTGGAAGAAGTTGCAGAAAAGCCTTCAGATGAGCAGGAAGCAGCGCAGGAAGAAAAAGCACCTGAAGTAACAGAGGATAAACAGGGCAAGGAGTCAGAGGAAACAGCTCCTGTAACCGAAAGTGAAACTGGTGAAAAGGCTGACAATGCTGAGAATGAAGCAGAAGTAAAAGAGTATGAAGTAAGTGAGAATGCTCCGGAATTTCATGGTAGGTGGAACAGTAGCAATACAACAAAGGGCAGAATAGAATTTGAGAAGCAGTATGATGAGTTTGTTTATGATTTAGGAGAATCTATTCCTGCTGAACAATTCAAGAAAATCACCATCAAAGTAAAAGATCAGGGTGGTAAGGTGGCTCTTAAACTGTACGATGATGGAATGAAGGAGATATTTGTAGATTATAACGCTACAGGAAAAGATGAATATGTTGTTTCAACCAATATCGAGGAATCAGTAAGATGTCTTGGAATAATGTCAATGGATGACACGGCGTATGGAATAACTGTTGATGAGATCATTGTTGATAAAGAAGAGGCTGAAGCTGACAAATTTGAGCAGACACTTAGCTTCAAAGGTGATGACCTTAAGTTCGTTGAAAGCTGGGGCGATACTGCTGTAGAAGGCACAGAACTTGAATTTGAGCAGGCATGGCGCGAGTACAGACTTGATCTTGGAAAGACAATTCCCGGAGGAGATGTAAAGTCAGTAACCTTTAAGTTTACCGAGCCTACCAAGACTCTTGGCCTTAAGGTATATGGTGGTTTTGATGAAGATGGCAAGCACAAGGAACTAAAGGCTGACTATGGCAAAAGTGGAAAGACAAGCTACACTATGTATCCCGGTGTATCTAAAGATGTTGATGCGGTAGCTATTATGGCTATGAATGAGCAGACTTATCCATTTACCTGCAATGTTGAGGAGATTCAGGTGGTAATCGATACAACTCCCGCAGAATTAAGGCCTCAAGCTGGAGTTGAGGATGAAATAGTTGATCTTCGTGATCCGGTTACAGCTCTTTTAGGCGATGACTTTATCATTGGTACAGCAGCAAGCTATGATGAGTTTGGCGACGAGCTTGATATGCAGCTTGCTTACAAGCACTTTAACGGTGTAACACTTGGTAATGAGCTTAAGCCTGATGCAATGATTAAGAAAGGTGCAGAGATTACAACAGTTGAGCTTAATGGAGAATATGTTCCATTCCCTGTACTTGATTATTCAACTCCGGAAAGCCGTCTTGATAAATTTGTAGAATGGAATGAGAAGAATCCTGATAAGCAGATAAAAATCAGAGGTCATGTACTTGTATGGCACTCACAGACACCTGAATTCTTTTTCCATGAAGACTATGATGAAAGCAAGGCTTTGGTAACTCCTGAAGTTATGAACAAACGTCTGGAGATCTATATTAGAAGCGTTGCAGAGCATTTCACAGCAGAAGGAAGTAAATATGCCGGAATGTTCTATGGCTGGGACGTTGTAAATGAAGCTGTAAGTGATGGAACAGGTACTTATAGAAACGGTAGTGAGAACTCATCCTGGTGGAGAGTATATAATTCTCCTGAATTTATACAGAATGCGTTCGTGTATGCTAATAGATACATGCCTGCCGATATAAGGCTTTTCTACAATGACTATAATGAAACTGTTTCAAGTAAAGTTGGCGGTATATGTGAACTTCTCAGAGCAGTTAAAGCTACTCCCGGAGCCAGAATTGATGGTATGGGTATGCAGGCTCATTATCAGATAGATGCAGCGCAGCCTTCTGTTTCACAGATTAAGGATGCAGCTAAGAGATATGCTGAGATAGTTGATGAAGTTCAGATAACAGAGCTTGACTTTAAGGGTGCATCAAGTGCAACTGATTCAAGACTTGCACAGAGATATAAAGATGTATATGACACAATCAGAAGACTTAGAGATGAAGGCGTTAACTTCACCGGAATGACAATCTGGGGAATTACAGATAAACATTCATGGTTACAGACTGCCAATAACAATGGTGGCGGCTCAAATGGAAATGCAAAGCAGTATCCGCTTCTTTTTGATGATTACTACAAGGCTAAGGATTGCTTCTATGTAATCGCAAATGCAGGTGAGCTTGAACCTGAGATAAAGAATATCACATTGGTTCAGAAGCTTAGTGACGATTTTGCAGCAGGAGAGACCTACGAATTTGGTAAGGGAGACAGCAAAGCTACATTCGTTCCGATGTGGAATGATGGAGAAATTGATGTAAAGGTAACAGTTGCAGATGCTACAGTTGATGAAAATGACAGCTTTACAATTTTCGCAGATGACGGATCAGAAATTAAACCTGTAACAGTTAATCGTACAGATGCTGAAAGTACTGAAAACGGTTATGAAAAGGTAGTTGCTATCGATGTTAATGCAGAGGCACTTTCTTCAAATAAGGTAAAAATGGATGTTATCTTCACTGATGGTGATCAGACTTTTGCATTTGGAGATACAACACTGAAGCAGAGTGAGTCCGGCAAGTACTTTGCAACTACACTGGTTAAGCCTCTTTTCGTAGTAAATAAAGGTACTGTTGTAGTAGATGGTGATCCTACAGATGATGCATGGGCTAACGCTAAAGATGTGCAGCTCACAATTGATACAGGTGTAAAATCAAGGGCAAGCGCTAAGATCCTTTGGGATAATGAGAATCTCTATGTTCTTGCCAAGGTGACAGATTCAGATCTGAACAAAGATAATAGTAATGCATGGGAGCAGGATTCAGTTGAATTCTTCATTGATGAGAATAATGGCAAGACCAATTCTTATCAGGAGGATGATAAGCAGTACAGAATAAACTATGAGAACACACCGAGCTTTAATGGTACAAAGTGTGTCGTTGACAATGTAAACTCTGCAGCTGCTGCAACAGCTGATGGATATGTGATTGAGGCTGCATTCAAGTGGACAGATATTGAGCCTGCAAATGGAACAAAGGTTGGATTTGATCTTCAGCTTAATGATGCAGACAGCACTGGAAGCAGAATAGGAACACTCAACTGGGCAGATAATTCAGGACAGGGTTATGCATCTACAGCAGGATTTGGAACTATACTTCTTACAGAAGATGTTGCTGAAGTAGACAAGCCTGAGACACTAGGTGAAGATGAGCCTGAAACTCCTAAGGAAGATAAGCCTGAAACACCAAAGGAAGACAAGCCTGCAACACCCAAGGATAACAAGCCTGTAACACCCAAGGATAACAAGCCTGTAACTCCTAAGAATAACAACCAGGGAAATAACGCTCAGAAAAATAATAACAGTAATGGTAACGGAGTAGCAAAGACAGATAAAAATACAAAACCTGCACCTGCTGTTAAGTCAGTGTTAATTGAGACAAATGTTCCTGAGGGAAAAACTTTTGTCTACAATGGTAATGAGCAGACTGGTGTTACAGAGGGAGAAGGATTCACTCTTACCGGTAATAAAGCAGTAAATGCAGGTACATATACAGCAACTGCAACATTAAAGGATGGTTATTCCTGGAGTGATGGCAGCAAGGATGCAAAGACAATTTCATGGACAATCAAAAAGGCTGAGAATACTGTTTCCTTAAAGGGAAAGACAATCAAAGTAAAACAGTCTAAGGTTAAAAAGAAAACCCTCAAGTATTCAGCAAGTAAAGCAGTAAATGTTGATGCTGCACAGGGAGATGTTACTTACGAGAAGATAAGTGGTAATAAGAAAATCAAGGTTAATTCCAAAACCGGAAAGATAACTGTCAAGAAGGGTCTTAAGAAGGGAACCTATAAAGTAAAGGTTAAGATAACGACAGCAGGAAATGAGAACTATGAGGCTCATGAAGAGGAAGTTCTTTTCAAGGTTAAGGTAAATAAATAATCACCTTACTTATTTCAAAGTAATTTATATTAGCTGATATTACAGCCCACAGTACTAATTGCAGGGGCGTATAGCACAAGAAATGAAAAGAGGGACTTTGTACAAAAATGGTACAAAGTCCCTTTTCAAAACTGATCAGGCAATAATGAAACACCGGTTAATTGGTATGCCGATTTTTAGCCATATTATCAACATGCCGGTTTGTCGGATTATCGCTTCTTCTTTTTGTTTTTTTCAAGTGCAAGGGGCCTGAATATGGTCATTCGCCCGGTCCAGCCAAGAATCCTCGTTATTATAATTCCTACAAAAGCTCCGCTGCTGTCGATAATGACATCGCGTCTTTGAGGAGTTCTGCCTGCGATAAAAGACTGGTGGTACTCATCAAGTGCCGCGTAGCCAACGCAGATAAGCCCCGCAATAATTACAAGAGGAAATCCCCTTAGTCCATATACATATAATGGGAAGGCAACAGTTATTGCCAGCAGAAGATACTCTGAAAAGTGCGCAAGCTTTCTTATATAAAACTGATATGTGGTGCTAAGCTCTGAAATATGTGACTGTGACCATCCCCTGTCCAGCATCTCATTTGTCATGGTGAGAACTTCAACTCCGACTTTGTAGCTTAGCTGTGAGCTTGTATCTGCATCCTGTCCCGAAAAGTTGAAGATAAGGCACATCATTACTATAGCCGGTAAGAAAGACATGGGCTTTAATACAAATCGTAAAGTTTGCTTTATATATAGAAGAAAATATTTCATTTTAAATCTCCGTTTTCATAATTATTTTGTTTTAAATCTGAACAGATCACTTGGAAAAGTTTCCTACTAACCTGCTATGTACAAATCTTTTAGCAACAAGTATAACCCAAAAACAATTATTGAACAAATTGCCATCTATACATTTTTCTTTCTTATGTTATAATTCTTTGAGATAAGTTCCGTAAATTTAGACGTTATGTGAAGGCGAGGGGCTAGCATATGTTTGAAGGAAAAGATGGCGAAAACAGTGTAGAAGATATCATCTCAAGATATAAGGATGATGTTGCAAGTCTTGTACCGTATATGACCTGGCTTAAGGAACATACCAAGCAGCAGGTCGCTGAGAGCTATTCCAACAGTGATTTAAAAAAATCAATGCCATTTCCTGTATATGATTCCAATTTGCTCAGTTTTGTAAAGCAGGCTCAGCAGACCAAGATGATGAACCGTAATTATACCTATGTTTATACCAGGAATCATATTGCGAATTACAAGGATGAGCTTTTGTTTATAAATGATGCTGAGATCACTGATATGGATGATCTTGCAGGAATTCTTTCGAAGTATATACTTGAAGGTCAGACTAAAGGAACTGTTTGGGCAGAGGGTGTTTACACCGGAGTACTGTACCAGCTTGTATATAAGATGGATGATCTGATTCATTTTTGGGGAACAATGTCTTATTAATTAAGTATTTTCAGGAGTGTTTTGAATGAGTGAGAAATCTACTCAGAAAAGAAAATACATTCTGGAAAAAGCCCGTGAGGTTTTTGCAGATAAGGGATTTAAGGATGTCACCATGAAGGATATCGTGGAAGCTTGTGATATCAGTCGTGGAGGGCTTTATCTTTATTTTTCATCTACAGAAGAAATCTTTCTGGCGATATTATCTGAATTGTCGGATGATGAAGACGATGATTCTATTTCACAGGCATTTGATAATGATATGGCAGCAGCAGATATGCTTGCTCTTTTCTTAAAAGAGCAGAAAAAGGAAATTCTTCGAAAGAAGAATAGCCTTGTATTAGCTTCCTATGAATATTTTTCTACTGTTGAAGTTACACCTTCTGATAATCCTCTTCGCAAGCAGTTCGATGCAGGTGTTCAGATTGTTCAGACATTAATTGAAAATGGTGTTAGACAGGGAGAATTTCTCTGCGCTGATCCGTACGGATGTGCCCGCAACCTTATGTATGTGGTTGAGGGTCTAAAAGTATCCGCAAAAACTATTGGTGTTAGCGAGGCCGCGGTTGACCGCGAATTGCTATATATATTGGAGGGCTTAGTGCCGATTGATAATTAATGCTTCAAGATTTTTTTCTTGGAGCATTTTATATTACTTTTTAGGAGGAATTTATGAGCAAAGTCAGACGAGTGTATGTTGAGAAAAAGGCACCCTATGCAGGAAAGGCGAAGGAACTCAGAAAAGAGATCAAGAGCTATCTTGGAATTAACAGTGTGTCTAAGGTGAGAGAGTTTATCCGCTATGATGTGGAGAACATCTCAGATGAGGTTTTTGATAAAGCTTGTACCACAGTTTTTTCAGAGCCACCGGTTGATATTTTATACCATGAAACGATTGAAATTCCCGAAGGTGCGTGCATTTTTAGCGTAGAAGCACTCCCCGGACAATTTGATCAGAGAGCTGACTCTGCTGTTCAGTGTGTACGTTTTATAAAGGGCGATGAAGAGCCTGTTATCAGAACTGCTGTTACATATATGCTCATGGGTGATATTACAGAAGATGAGCTTAAGAAAATAGAAGAGTACGTAATGAACCCGGTTGATTCAAGAATTGCAGATGAAGAAAAGCCCGAGACTCTTGTTGACAACTTCGACGAGCCCGAGGATGTAAAGATTCTTGATGGATTTAAGGATATGGCAGAGGACGAGCTTAAAAAGCTTTACGAGTCATTTGGACTTGCCATGACATTTAATGACTTTAAGTGGATTCAGCAGTACTTCCATGATGATGAAAAGCGCGATCCTTCAATGACTGAGATCCGCGTTCTCGATACATACTGGTCTGACCATTGCCGTCATACAACCTTTGGAACAGAGCTTAAGAATGTAAGCTTCAGAGAGGGCTTCTATCAGGCTCCCATCAAGGCTTCTTATGATAAATATTTAAGCGCAAGAGAAGATATCTATGCTGATCCCAAGAAGCGCGAAGAGAAGTTCATTTCACTTATGGACATCGCTCTTATGGGTATGAAAAAGCTTAAGAAAGACGGAAAACTCACAGATATGGAAGAGTCTGAAGAGAACAATGCCTGCACAGTTGTTGTTCCTGTAGACGTTGATTATGGCAACGGCCCTGTTACAGAGAACTGGCTTGTATTTTTCAAAAACGAGACTCACAACCATCCTACAGAGATTGAGCCCTTCGGTGGTGCTGCAACCTGCCTTGGCGGTGCTATAAGAGATCCACTTTCAGGCAGAGGATATGTATATCAGGCTATGCGTGTAACAGGTGCGGCAGATCCTACAGTTCCTGTTGCTGACACACTTAAAGGAAAGCTTTCACAGAAGAAGCTTGTAAGAGGCGCTGCTTCAGGTTACTCAAGCTATGGTAACCAGATCGGACTTGCAACAGGCTATGTTAAGGAAGTTTATCATCCTGATTATGCTGCAAAGCGTATGGAAATCGGTGCAGTTATGGGTGCTGCTCCTCAGGAGCATGTTATCAGAGAGAGCTCAGATCCCGGAGATATCATAGTACTCCTTGGCGGACGTACAGGACGTGACGGCTGCGGCGGTGCGACAGGTTCTTCCAAGGCTCACACAGCTGATTCAATCCTTACCTGCGGAGCTGAGGTTCAGAAGGGTAATGCGCCTACAGAGCGTAAATTGCAGAGACTTTTCAGAAGACCTGAGGTTTCAGAGCTTATTAAAAAGTGTAACGACTTTGGTGCCGGCGGTGTTTCAGTTGCCATTGGTGAGCTTGCAGATGGTCTTGACGTAGATCTTGATAAGGTACCCAAGAAGTATGCTGGACTTGATGGAACAGAGCTTGCTATCTCTGAATCACAGGAGAGAATGGCAGTTGTAGTAGATCCTTCACAGGTAGATAAGTTCCTTGAGTATGCTGCTGAAGAAAACCTTGAGGCAGTTAAGGTTGCTGTAGTAACAGAGGAGCCCAGACTTGTCCTTAAGTGGAGAGGTAAGAAGATTGTAGATATCAAGCGCTCATTCCTTGATACAAACGGCGCACATCAGGAGACAGAGGTAGAGGTACTTATTCCTGAAAAAGATGATAACTACTTCAATAAATATGCAAGCGAAGGCGTTGCAAAGGCTTTCGAAACAAATGATGTAAAGAAGGCATGGCTTTCACTTATGGAAGACCTCAATGTATGTTCACAAAAAGGTCTTGTTGAGATGTTTGACTCATCAATCGGTGCAGGCACTGTAACAATGCCTTACGGTGGAAAATACCAGCTCACAGAGACACAGGCTATGGTTGCAAAGCTTCCTGTTCTCGGTGGTAAAACAGATACAGTAACCATGATGGCTTATGGCTTTGATCCTTATCTTTCATCCTGGAGCCCTTATCACGGAGCTGCTTATGCTGTTACAGAATCAATCGCAAGAATAGTTGCAACAGGTGGTGATTATAAAAAGCTTCACCTCACATTCCAGGAGTACTTCCAGAGAATGACAGCTGATAAGACCAGATGGAGTCAGCCTTTCACAGCACTTCTTGGTTCCTTTGAGGCACAGATGAGATATGGTATCGCTTCAATCGGCGGTAAGGATTCAATGTCCGGTTCATTCTTCTACGAGGGTGATGAAAAGAGAGCATCAGGCGAGATCAATGTACCTCCGACACTTGTTTCCTTTGCAGTTGATGTAGCTGAGGGCAAGGATGTTATCACACCTGAGCTTAAGGCAACCGGAGATTACCTCATTGAGCTTCCTATCGACAAGGATGAGTATGACCTTCCTGATTATGAAAAGGTAATGGCCCGTTATGATGAAATTCATGACCTTATGCAGAAGGGCTATGTGAAGGCAGCTTATGCTATTGACTGCTATGGTGTTGCTGCAGCTATCAGCCGCATGGCATTCGGTAACGGATTTGGCGTTAAGATTGCTGGCTGCGTAAAGCATGAAGATCTTTTCACAAACAGAATCGGCAATATCCTTCTTGAGGTTCCTGCTGACAAGGCCGGAGATGTACTTGCACTTAGAGAAGCAAGAGAGATCGGATGTGTTACTGACGATGGTAAGTTCACAGTCGGCGATGTAGTTATAGATGAGGCAGAGGCTCTTGAAAACTGGAAGAGCAAGCTTGAGAAGGTATTCCCTTCAGTAGCACCTGTTTCAGAAGAAGATACAGAGAGCGCAGATAAGAAGAGCATCTTTGAAGATGGCGCTCTGACAAAAGAATATAAGGCTTCGGAGATTTATGTTTGCAAGAATAAGACAGCAAAGCCTACAGTATTTATTCCTGTATTCCCCGGAAGTAACTGTGAGTACGATTCAGCACAGGCTTTTGAGAGAGCAGGCGCAAACACAATTGTTAAGATATTCAGAAACAGAAATGCACAGGACATTGTTGAGTCAGTTGCTGAATTCAAAAAGTCTATCGAACAGGCACAGATCATCATGTTCCCCGGTGGATTTTCAGCCGGTGATGAACCTGACGGAAGTGCGAAGTTCTTTGCAACAGCTTTCCAGAATGAGAGCATCAAGGAAGCTGTAAATGAACTTCTCCAGAAGAGAGATGGTCTTGCACTTGGTATTTGTAACGGTTTCCAGGCTATGATCAAGCTCGGACTTGTTCCTAACGGAGAAATCACAGGTCAGACACCTGAGAGTCCGACACTTACTTTCAACACTATTGGCCGTCATATTTCAACAATGGCATACCTTAAGGTTGTAAGTAACAAGTCACCCTGGATGCAGGGCGCACAGCTTGGAGGAACATATGTAAATCCTGCTTCTCATGGTGAAGGAAGATTTGTAGCACCCACAGATGTACTTAAGAACTTATTTGAGAACGGCCAGATTGCTACACAGTATTGCGATCCTAACGGAGAGGTACATCTTGACAATCTCTGGAACATAAATGGTTCCTACATGGCAGTTGAGGGTATTACATCACCCGATGGCAGATGTCTTGGAAAAATGTGCCATTCAGAGAGAAGAGGCGATGGCGTTGCTGTAAATATCTTCGGTGAGCAGGATATGAAGATATTTGAAAGTGGTGTGAAGTACTTTGAATAATAAGCATTTCCATGCGCAAGCTCGAATGCATGCTTGCATGCAAAGGAGAGCTTGCAAATGGAAAGGCAACATACATTTATCTATTATTTTCAGGAGGAGCGAATGAAAGCATTTTTGATTTTGGAGGATGGCACCGTTTTCAAGGGAAATGCCATAGGCGCCAAAAAGGAAGTGATTAGCGAGATAGTTTTTAATACTTCCATGGCGGGGTATACCGAGGTGTTTACGGATCCATCTTATGCTGGACAGGCAGTTTGCATGACATATCCACTGATCGGTAATTACGGAGTGTGCAGGGACGATATGGAGTCCGAGCGCATATGGCTTGATGGTGTGATTGTCAGAGAGCTGTCAGATGTGGCATCAAATTTCCGTTGCGACATGACAATCCAGGAATTTCTTGAGGAATATGAGATCCCCGGAATAGAAGGAATAGATACCCGTAAGCTCGTTCGTATTCTTCGCGAAAAGGGAACCATGAACGGTATGATCACAACTAATGAGAATTACAATGTTGATGAGATAATACCAAAGCTCAAGGCATATACTACAGGCAAGGTTGTTGAAAAAGTTTCCTGCAAGGAAAAGAAGGAAATAACAGGTAGTAAGGATCTTGCTGAAAATGGACCTCTTTCCGGAAGTGCAGTATTTAATAAAGATGATTTTGAGGCTTCCCTCAAAGGAGACCTCTCAAAGAGAGAAAAGCGTCCCAGCCTCGTTAAGGAATTAAATGGCAAAGGGTTAAAGGTTGCCCTTTTGGATGTTGGAGCAAAGGATAATATTGCAGCATCTCTTGCAGCAAGAGGTTGTGATGTTACGGTTTATCCTTACAATACAACAGCAGAGGAGATACTTGAGGGTAATCCGGACGGCATAATGCTGAGTAATGGCCCCGGGGATCCAAAGGAATGTACAGGGGTTATTGAGGAGATCAAGAAGCTCTATGCATCAGATGTGCCGATTTTTGCTATATGTCTCGGACATCAGCTGATGGCCCTTGCAACAGGCGCTGATACTTACAAGATGAAATATGGCCACCGCGGTGGTAATCATCCGGTTAAGGATCTGGAGACCGGAAGAGTTTATATTTCTTCTCAGAACCACGGCTATGTGGTAGATACCGATAAGCTTGATCCGCAGGTTGCGGTTCCTGCATTTGTTAATGTAAATGATGGAACAAATGAAGGCCTTAAATATGTGGGCAAAAACATATTCACAGTGCAGTTTCATCCTGAGGCATGCTGTGGTCCACAGGACAGCGGATACCTCTTTGACCGCTTTATAGGTATGATGTGTGCGAAGCAATAAGCCATGCGTTCGTCAGATTTTAAAGCATCAGGAAAAACAACGAAGTAAAGCATAGGAAGGAAGATAGAATGCCTAAAAATAAAGATGTGAAAAAAGTTTTGGTCATAGGCTCAGGACCGATAGTAATCGGTCAGGCTGCTGAGTTTGATTACGCCGGCACACAGGCTTGTCGCTCACTTAAAGAAGAGGGAATAGAGGTAATTCTTGTAAACTCTAACCCTGCTACGATTATGACAGATAAGGACATTGCAGATGAGGTTTACATTGAACCCCTCACTGTAAAGGTTCTTGAACAGATTATAGAAAAAGAAAAGCCGGACAGCGTGCTTCCCACCCTTGGAGGTCAGGCAGGACTTAACCTTGGTATGGAACTTGCTGAATCAGGATTTCTTGCAGCTCATAATGTTAAGCTCCTTGGAACAACTGCAGAGACAATTAAGAAGGCTGAGGATCGTCAGGAATTCAAAGATACAATGGAAAAAATCGGCGAACCCTGTGCTGCATCACTTGTCGTACACAATGTAGATGACGGTGTTGCTTTTGCTGAAAAAATCGGATACCCGGTTGTACTTCGCCCTGCATTTACCCTTGGTGGAAGCGGCGGCGGTATCGCTCACAACAGAGTTGAATGTGAAGAGATACTGGAGAATGGACTTCGTCTTTCAAGAGCAAACGAGGTTCTGGTTGAGCGCTGCATAGCAGGCTGGAAGGAAATCGAGTACGAAGTAATCCGTGACAGTGCAGGTAACTGCATAACAGTCTGCAATATGGAAAACATTGATCCTGTAGGTGTTCATACAGGTGACAGTATAGTAGTTGCACCTTCTCAGACACTTACCGATAAAGAGTATCAGATGCTCAGAAGTGCTGCACTCAATATTATTGATGAGCTTCAGATCACAGGTGGATGTAATGTACAGTTCGCACTTCATCCCACAAGCTTTGAATATTGCGTTATCGAGGTTAACCCCAGAGTTAGCCGTTCATCAGCACTTGCAAGTAAGGCAACCGGATATCCGATTGCAAAAGTAGCTGCAAAGATAGCACTTGGATATACACTGGATGAGATTAAGAATGCCATTACTGGAAAGACCTACGCAAGCTTTGAGCCTGCGCTTGATTACTGCGTAGTCAAATTCCCCAGACTTCCATTCGATAAGTTTATTACGGCAAAACGTACACTTACAACTCAGATGAAGGCTACCGGTGAAGTCATGAGTATCTGCACCAATTTTGAAGGTGCAATGATGAAGGCTATCCGTTCGCTTGAACAGCATGTGGACTGCCTTACAAGCTATGATTTTTCAGAGCTTGATGATGAAGAGCTTAAAAACCGCCTTACAGTTGTTGATGACCAGAGAATATGGGTTATCGCAGAGGCGTTAAGACGCGGCATGAGTCATGATGAGATACATGATATAACCATGATCGATCTGTGGTTTATTGATAAGATCCACACTTTAGTCAAGATGGAATTAAAGCTCCTCAGAGTGGGTGAAAAGAGCACTATAGCCAGACACAAGGTATCTGAGGAAAATGTACCTGAGCTTGAAGAAGCTAAGAAAATCATCAGCTATGATACACTTCTTAAGGCAAAGAAGCTTGAATATCCTGATAAGGTAATAAGCAGACTTACAAGATTCTCAGTTGATACTATTAAAGCATTGAGAGATTTTTATGGCATAAAAGCTGCATACAAGCTTGTTGATACCTGTGCTGCCGAGTTTGCTGCAGAGACTCCTTATTACTACTCAGTTTACAGCGATCAGGATGAGGAGAATGAAGCTCTTGATAGCAGTGGTGAATCTGCTGAAAAGAAAAAGAAGATTCTTGTTCTTGGATCAGGACCGATAAGAATCGGTCAGGGTATTGAGTTTGACTATTGCTCAGTACACGCTACCTGGGCTTTTGAAAAGGCCGGATATGAAACAATTATCATAAACAACAATCCTGAGACTGTTTCTACAGACTTTGATATAGCTGATAAGCTCTATTTTGAGCCTCTCACACCTGAAGATGTAGAAAACATCGTAAGACTTGAAAAGCCTGACGGAGCGGTTGTTCAGTTTGGTGGACAAACAGCAATCAAGCTTACTCAGGATCTTATGAAAATGGGTGTTAAGATTTACGGAACCAAGGCAGAGGATGTGGATGCTGCCGAGGATAGAGAAATCTTTGACAGAATCCTTGAAGAGACAGGTATTAAGCGTGCTGAAGGTGCTACCGTTTATACAGCCGAAGAAGCTAAGGAAGTAGCAAACAGATTAGGTTATCCTGTACTTGTAAGACCTTCTTATGTACTTGGCGGACAGGGCATGCAGATTGCACTTTCTGACCGTGAAATAGAAGAGTTCATAAATATCATTAACAGAATTGCTCAGGATCATCCGATACTTGTTGATAAGTATCTGCAGGGAATTGAGACAGAAGTTGATGCAGTATGTGACGGTGAGAATATAGTAATCCCCGGAATAATGGAACACATTGAGAGATCAGGTATTCACTCCGGAGATTCAATTTCAGTATATCCTGCACAGTCACTGTCAGATAAGGTTAAGCAGACAATTGCAGATTACACTGAGAGACTTGCAAAAGCACTTCACGTAGTCGGACTTATAAATGTACAGTTCATAGCAGTAGGTGATGAGGTTTATATCATTGAAGCTAACCCCAGATCCTCTAGAACTGTTCCTTACATCAGTAAGGTTACAGGAATTCCGATTGTTGATCTTGCTGCACAGGTTATGATGGGTAAAAAGCTCACTGACCTTGGATACAAGCCCGGACTTCAGCCTGAGGCAGAGCATATAGCAATTAAGATGCCTGTGTTCTCCTTTGAAAAGATAAGAGGAGCAGAGATAAGCCTTGGACCTGAGATGAAGAGTACAGGAGAATGCCTTGGAATAAGCAAATCCTACAGTGAGGCTTTGTATAAAGCATTCCTTGGATCCGGTATCAGACTGCCTAAGCACAAGCAGATGATCATCACAGTTAAGGATTCAGACAAGGGCGAAGTTATAGATATAGCAAGACGTTTTGAAAAGCTTGGATATATAATCTATGCAACCCGCTCAACTGCTGATACCTTAAATGAAAACGGTGTTAAGGCAAGAAAGGTCAACAGAATCAATCAGGAATCACCTACAGTCATCGACCTTATTTTAGGCCACAGAATTGACCTTGTTATTGATACACCTACTCAGGGTCGCGATAAGAGCCGTGACGGATTCCTTATCAGAAGAACGGCCATCGAGACAGGCGTTAACGTAATTACAGCTCTTGATACAGCAAGAGCCCTGGTAACAAGCCTTGAGGATGCTTACAAGGAAGATACACTTGAACTGGTTGATATTGCCAAAATTTAAATTTTTTAAATTTTTTTAGAATAAGTGCAACATTTTATATCCTCCATCTGTATATAGGTTAGAACAGCAAAAACACTATATACATTTGGAGGATATTATTATGAGAAGAAAAATGAATGCAATATCAATGATATTAAGCGGAGCAATTTTGGCAAGCTCTGTCAGCGGATGCGGGCAAAGCAGCGAAACAGTTGCTACAAGTGAGCAGACTTATTCTGAGGAATCAACTTATTCCGAAACTACAAGTAATAATTCATCTGCTGCAGAAAACAGGAATTATGATGCCCAAACAAATACTGCAGTAGATAAAGGTTATGAGGCAACCGGTAACAAAAAAGAAATTGCTGAGGCAGAGGTGGCGTCTTATGATACTACGGAGGCCGCAGAATATGAGGAAGACGGCTATTATGAGGGTGAGAGCAATGATGCTTATATGCCACAGATGCTTGGAGATGAGGGCTGTGATGTTCCTTTTTATGAAGATCCATATTCAGGTAAAGCATTAGAGAATAATACAGAGTCCTATGAAAAGGATGAGGAAAACGGATACAACATCACTTTGTCAAAACCGTTATCAACCTTTGCTGCTGATGTAGATACCGCTTCTTATTCAAACGTAAGGAGAATGATAGAGGATGGTTATACACTTTCTGAAATCAATCCTGATGCAGTGCGCCCCGAAGAGTTTATCAACTATTTTTCATATAACCTGAATAAACCTGAGGGAAGAGACAAGTTCGGAATAACCACAGAAATTGCCAGCTGCCCCTGGAATGAGGATCATCAGTTGATGTTTGTGGGCATGAAGACACAGGATATAGATTTTAGTGAGGCTCCTGAGAGCAATCTTGTTTTTCTTATAGATGTATCGGGATCAATGGATGAAGATAACAAGCTCCCTCTTTTACAAAAGACATTTAAGGCGCTTGTGGATGAACTACCGGATAGAGGAGTTATTTCCATAGTTACCTACTCAGGGGAAGAGAAGGTGGTGCTCTCAGGTGTAAGCATGAAGAAAAAAGCAAAGATCATAAGCGCTATTGATTCACTTGAAGCAAATGGCTGCACAAATGGAGAGGCAGGAATACAGAAGGCTTATGAAATTGCAAAGAAGAATTATATAAAGGGAGGAATAAACAGAGTAATCCTTGCTACTGACGGAGATCTAAATGTAGGAATATCAAGCCCTGACGATCTTGAGAAGTTTATTACCAATAAAAAGGATGATGGAATCTTTTTATCAATTATGGGATTTGGTGATGGTAACTATAAGGATGACAATCTCGAAAGACTTGCTGACTGCGGAAATGGTAACTACTCATACATTGATTCCTTATTTGAGGGTAAAAAAGTTCTTGTTGACGAGATGGGACAGACACTTGTAACTGTTGCAAAGGATGTTAAGCTCCAGGTTGAGTTTAATCCGCAGAAGGTTAATTCTTACAGGCTTATAGGCTATGAGAACAGAATCATGAACGATGCCGATTTTAACGATGATACAAAGGATGGCGGCGAAATAGGCGCAGGTCATAGCGTAGTTGCACTGTATGAAATCGTACCTGAAGACAGCAAGAGCGCAATAAAGCTTAAGTATCAGGATAATAAAGAGGCAGATAACGACAATTCTGATCAGGAATATGCTTCTGAATATGCAACAGTAAGTGTTCGTTACAAAGAGCCCGGAGCTGATAAGTCACAGCTTTTCTCAGTAGTTGTTGATGGCAGAAACTTTAGTGATCAGGGAAGTGAAAATATACGATTTGCAGGGATGGTAGCTGAATTTGCAATGATACTTGGAAATAGTGAGTATAAAGGAACAGCATCATTAGAAGACATCATGGATATGTATAAGACAGTAAAGAACAGAGATGAGTATAAAGATGAATTCAATCAGCTTGTTAGAATGGTAGCAAAAAGATAAAAACAGCTATGCGAGGACCTGCTCAACTACGATTATTATTTTTCTGAGGAAAAATAATAATCTATGTTATACTATGCAGTGTTAGGATGAAAAAATGTTAGGGGAAACTATGAACGTCATAACACTGCATAGAACTCAGATATTTTATGATCTGCCTGATAGGCTTAAAACAATAATATCTGAGATGGGAAAAGCTTTTGGGAAAAACAGAATAATATCCGGACTGAATATGATGTTCGGGAAAAAACATCAGACATATTCAGAATCACTATCTTCATCTGTTAGAATGGCAAAAACATTGATTATGCTATCAGATGATAATACTGCAAGAAAGGCAGAGAATCGTACTGTATATGCAGCTGATAATGCTGCAATTAAGGCAGAATCCGAATTCGTTCAGCCGGATGATAATACTGTAATAAAAGCAGGGAAAATCCTTGATCAGTATGGTAATTCAATACTGAGAGTTGCATACTCCTATTTGCATAACATGAGTGATGCTGAGGACATTCTTCAGGATACTCTGATAAAGTACATAAAAAATGCGCCTGTATTCGAAAATGAAAAGCATGAAAAAGCCTGGCTCCTTACTGTGGCTGCTAATTTAAGCAAGAACAAGCTTGAATATCTTGGAATCAGGAAAACTGATGAGCTTTCAGAAGAACTGGTGGCTGAAAACAAAGAGGACCTTGCCTTTGTTTGGGATGCTGTTAAACAGCTTCCTGAAAAATTCAGAGAGGTCATTCACCTTTTTTATCAGGAGGGATATTCAACTAAAGAAATAGCAAAAATTCTTAACAGAAATGAGTCTACCATCAGATCCGACTTGAATCGTGGACGGCAGCAGTTAAAAAATATTTTGAAGGAGGCGTATGACTTTGAGTAAATATAATGAAGTTATGGAAAAGATTACTGTCTCCGAAGAAATGAGAAGCCGAATCCTTCAAAATGTTGAAAAGAAGCTTGATGACAATGGCTCGGTAGGTGAAGACAGAATTAATGAGAATAGTACGGAAATAATGGAAATAGACTCAAATGAGTCTGGAGCTGATAATTCAGAATTAAATGAGCAAAGCTCTAATACAGAATCAAGTAATTCTGGAATAAATGATCCAGGTGCAAATCATATAGAATCAAGTAACTTAGGCAAAAATGATCAGAGGGTAAATGCTTCTGCTAAGATCATTAGATTTATACGCTCTTATGGATCTAAAGTTGCAATTTTTGCTTTGATTATAGCCGGATCTTATGGAGTTATAAGAATGGGACTTCTTAACAACAATTCCGAGTCTGCAACCAGCTCATCTGAGTATGCTGCTGAGACAACGGAAAGTGCTGACTATGCGTATGAGGCAACGGAAGAGGCAGCAGACAATTCGGTTAATGAATATGAAACGGAAGATAATTCCTTAATCGAGGAAGAAGCTGCTGAGTATTCCTCTGATGATAAAAAAGAGGCAGCAGGTCTTAATATAGATAATAGTTCTGCTGAAGCAGAAGCTTTTGCAGGTACTCGGGAAGAGTCAAGTCCGATGCAAGATGCTGATGAGAGTGCTTTAGCTGAGGCTGCTATGGAAAGTACTGAAGAAGCAGACAGCATTGAAGGGAATACCTATGAAGATGATGCAGATTCAGATCAGGCAGCAGAACAAACTGTTGGGACTCCAGATAAGAATATCAAGTCTGAGGATTTTGGAACTTCTGTAGATTCAGAAGAGGAACTTGCTAAAGCTTTGGGCTATGATTTTAAGACACTGACGAATCTTGATAGTAAGGCAGATCACATTTACTATTCATATTATGAAGATCTCGGGGAGATACAGTATACTCTTGAAGATAATTCGGTGTATTATTATATTTCTGATAATGAAGCTGCAATACAGAATAAACTACTGGGAACTGATAGCTTTACTGAGGAAGACGGTATAGTAGTAGATGATAAAACTATAGCGGTTTATGCTGATTACTATAATCGCAAGATGGCTATCTGGCAGGATGAAGATCTTTGGTATGGAATTAAACTGTATCCGGATTTGGATGTAAATGACCTGGAAGAAATCATCAAGGAATAAAGTAGAGAAGAATAAATTATCAAGGGATAAATTATAAGTGAATAAAATATCAAAGAATAGGCTATCGATGACATTCATAAACTGATATAACTATTCTTTTGATATACCTGGAATTACCAATTTAGTAAGGAAATACTTCACAAGGAAAAGCTTATGGAAATAACAACTTTATGCTATATAGAAAAAGATAATAAATATCTCATGCTTCACAGGATAAAGAAAAAGAATGACATCAACGAAGGAAAATGGATTGCTCCCGGAGGGCACCTCGAAAACGGAGAAAGTCCGGATGACTGCGTAAGACGTGAAGTGCTTGAAGAAACAGGTCTTACATTGAATTCAGCAAGATTTAGAGGTATCGTGACCTTTATCTCTAAGCCTGCAAAGGAGTTGGAAGTTGCCGCAGACGGTAATGTGAATGAAGCATTTACAAAAGACATCACAGACTACATGTGCCTTTTTACGTCTGATGATTTCGATGGAGAGCTGATTGATTGTGATGAGGGCACGCTTGAATGGATATCAAAGGATTCGCTTTTAGATATTAATCTTTGGAAAGGAGATTTGATTTTCCTTGATCTGATAAAAAATCCGGATCAGCCCTTCTTTTCATTAAAACTTACCTATGAGGGCGGCGAACTGACAGAGGCTGTTCTTGATGGGAAAATTCTTGATATAGACTAACGGCACACTATTAACATAAGAAGAATGTTTAATGATGTAAGCTGGTTTAACAATGGGAGACTTTATTATGAACTTTAGACGCGCTAATGAAAAAGACATACCACAGATTCATGAACTTTTACGACAGGTTAATCTGGTGCATCATATTGGAAGGCCTGATCTTTTTAAGAAAGCAAATAAATATACAGATGAGGAAATAGCCGGTATTTTAAAGGATGATACCAGACCGATATTTGCAGCTGCAGATGATACGGATACGATGCTTGGATATGCTTTTTGTGTACATCAGGAGCACCCGGAAGATGATAACCTTCTGACACCTATAAAGACGCTTTACATTGATGACCTTTGTGTTGATGAGAATGCCCGTGGCCAGCATGTTGGCAAGAGCCTCTACGAGTATGTGATTAATTGGGCAAAGGAACAGGGGTATTACAATGTGACTTTAAATGTATGGACCTGCAATGAAAGTGCCATGAAATTCTATGAATCTGTTGGGATGACACCATATAAGATAGGCATGGAGCAGATCCTTTCTGAATAAATGTGACAGAAGAAATAGAGAAGATTCTTTTTGAAAAAAATGCTGGATATGACTAGTGTGTTGTCTAAATAGATGAAGTTTGTCTGCAATAGAGCAAACCTTATTATATGTGTCGGAATAAGATGTAATTCGATTAATGGATTTAAAATAATGAATAAAGTTAATTATGCAAAAGAACTTGAAAAGAAAATAAAGGAATTTGAGAAAGAGGGGCGGCGTCCAAGGATTCTACTTCACGCCTGCTGCGCTCCCTGCTCATCCTACTGCCTTGAGTATCTTAGGCAGTATTTTGATGTTACGGTTTTTTTCTATAATCCCAACATAATGAATGCTGCGGAATATAGAAAGCGTGTGGATGAGGAAAAGCGTCTGATAGCAGAGTACAACAGACAGGTCGATGAGCAGACCTTCGAAGGAATGAACTCGGACGAGAGAGCAGGGAAAATAGAAATAATCGAAGGTGATTATATAGTCAGTGATTTTCTTGAGGCGGTTAAAGGGCTGGAGGATTGTCATGAAGGCGGAGACAGATGCACAAAATGCTTTGAGCTTAGACTTGAGGAGACTGCAAAAATAGCTTTGAAGGAAAAATTTGAGTTCTTTACAACAACCCTCACAATCTCGCCTCTTAAGGATGCTGACAGATTAAACAGAATCGGACAGAGCATGAGTGAAAAATATGGTGTTAGCTTTTTGCCATCTGATTTTAAGAAAAAAGAAGGATATAAGCGGTCCATCGAGCTGTCGCACAAATTCGGACTTTACAGGCAGGATTTCTGCGGTTGTGAGTTCTCGAGGCAGCAGAGAGAACGCGAAGAGTTACAGCAGGGTAGTTAAATTATTAATTTAGTAACATATATTTTAGAAATGTGTTAGAATGCTATGTGATTAATTGTTTGTTTAAATAATACAGTAAATGGGAAGGACTACGACTTTGGAAAAAATCTTAGAAGTTATATCAAAAGAAGTTTCCGCTGCGTTTGAGGCAGCAGGTTATGACGCTGAACTGGGAAAGGTAACACTTTCAAACAGACCTGACCTTTGTGAATATCAGTGCAACGGAGCTATGGCAGGAGCGAAGAAATATGGTAAGGCTCCTTTCATGATAGCTGATGCTGTTGCGGAGAAGCTTCAGGGAAGTGATATCTTTTCATCAGTAGAATCAGTTAAGCCCGGCTTTTTGAATCTTAAAGTAAGTGAAGAATTTGTGAGAAGCTATATTGTAAAAATGCTTCACGAGCATCACTTTGGTGTTCAGATGCCTTTACATGCGCCTAATTTCATGATCGATTATGGCGGACCGAATGTTGCGAAGCCTCTTCATGTTGGACATCTTCGTTCAGCAGTTATCGGAGAGAGCCTTAAGAGAATTCTTAAGTATGCAGGCTACAAGGTAACAGGAGATATCCACCTTGGTGACTGGGGACTTCAGATGGGGCTTATTATTACTGAGCTTAAGAGACGTAAGCCTGATCTTCCATATTTTGATAAAGACCATAAGGGACAGTATCCGAAGGAAGCACCTTTTACAATAAGTGAGCTCGAAGAAATCTATCCTGCAGCCAGCGCTAAGTCTAAAGAAGATGAGGCATTTAAGGCTGAAGCGATGGAAGCAACTAAGCTTCTTCAGGATGGAGATAAGGGTTATCGTGCACTTTGGAACCACATCCTTAACGTATCTGTTAATGACCTTAAGAAAAATTATAAGAACCTTAATGTTAATTTCGATCTCTGGAGAGGTGAATCTGATGTTCATGATGTGATACCCGGAATGGTTGAGTACATGAAGCAGCACGGATATGCCCATGAGAGCCAGGGAGCACTTGTAGTAGATGTTGCAGAGGAAACTGATACCAAGGAGATTCCTCCCTGCATGATACTTAAGTCAGACGGAGCTTCTCTTTATAACACAACTGACCTTGCTACAATTCAGCAGAGAATGGAAGAGTTTAAGCCTGAAGGACTTATATATGTGGTTGATAAGCGTCAGGAACTTTACTTCACACAGGTATTCCGCTGCGCAAGAAAGACCAAGCTGGTTCTTCCTGAGACAGAGCTTCATTTCGTAGGCTTTGGAACCATGAACGGCAAGGACGGAAAGCCCTTTAAGACAAGAGAGGGCGGCGTAATGCGTCTTGAAAAGCTCATTGCTGAAATTGATGAGCAGATGTATAACCGTATTAAAGAAGGCAATCAGGATATTGATGATGCTGAAGCAAAGGATACAGCGCACAAAGTTGCACTTGCTGCAATCAAGTATGGCGATCTTTCAAACCAGCCTTCAAAAGATTATATTTTTGATATCGATAAATTCACCTCCTTCGAGGGAGATACAGGTCCGTACATTCTTTACACAATGGTACGTATCAAGTCTATTCTTTCAAAATATGAGAAGGAAGGCGGAAATGTTAAGGAAGCACTTTTGAGAAATGCTGAATCTGCAGATGAAAAGAATCTTATGCTTCTTCTGACAAGATTTGCAGATGCAGTCGAAAGCGCAGCAAGAGACCTTATGCCAAACAGAATCTGTGCATATATTTATGAGCTTTCAAATGCGCTTAACAGCTTCTATCACTCAACAAAGATTTTGTCTGAGCCTGACGAAGAGAAGAAGAGTGGATATATTGCACTTCTTAATGTGACACTTAAAGTCCTTGAGACAGGTATTGATCTTCTTGGATTCAGTGCACCTGACAGAATGTAAAATTTGATAATTTAATAGTTATGAGCCCGGAAATAGCAATTATTTCCGGGCTCATTTTTGTCATATAGAAATTCCGTTGGATTTTATCTTTTTAGTTCTCAAATACAATTCATAATAATAATTAAAAATATATTAAATATTTGCATGTTAACACAATTTGATTAACTCGTGTAATAAAATTACAGTAGATATAATTTAATTTATGTGGGGGATAGAGAGTTGAGCGAGGCATATATGAATTCATCAATTGAAGCGAGGCGCGGAGTAAACAGAAATCAGAAAGCCTGGAAATTTATCCGGGATGTGAATGGGATTTCGCTTAAGAATCTGAGCATTGTGGCGATATATGATGGAGATTTAACGTATACGTATGGACAGATGTTCAGAGAGTGGGAGCGTTATGCTGCAGTGTTTTCTCATCTGGGCATGACTAAAGCCAATAAATCAAGAGTTGGCATTTTGGGAACAACAAGTGCGGAAGTAATTTTTGCTGTATATGGCCTTGATATGACAGGGGCATCTGTTTCAATTGTGCCATCTTATAATGCTTTCTTCCCACATAAGATAATGGACACCATAAAAAGTGAGATGCTTACTGACTTCATAATCACAGATGATTTAGCTCAGGTCAATCTCATAAATGATCTTTTGATCCACAGGAATGAACTTGGAATAAATAATGTAATCATACTGCATACTCCTATAAGTGGAGTTACGGTCAATTCTTTTATATCTGTTGCGCAGGAAATGAAATATATGCAGATAAAGGGATGTTTTGCTCCTATATGTATGGATGAGCTTCTTGCGGCTTATGGAAACACAACTGTTAGCTATGACTTGGAAGACAGTGATAATGAGGCTTTTATTCTGCACACATCGGGGACCACAAACGGTGTGGGTAAGCCAATCGTTCTTTCAGACTTTGCTTTTAACGCTGCTGTATCAAGTTTCTTTGAGATGGAAAATCTAAAGCTTCCCGAGGGAGATCTGGTTACGGCTGTCATAGTTGATCTTAGCAATGCATATGGGATAGTGGATCAGGTTCATCTTCCTTTTGCCATGGGAGCTGCTGTTGTTATGGTGCCCTGTGGAGTTCTGAATCCATGGTTCTATAAAGCTATTCCCAAGTATAAGATATCTTTTCTGTTTACGATAAGTGCGATGTTTGAGAGATGGATGAAAATGCCAGAAAGTAAGGGGCTTGATTTCTCAAGTCTAGAGTTTGTGGCTATTGGTGGATCATCAGTATCAGCGGCCGACAAGAAAAGGTTTTACAAATTTTTACAGGAGCATGGTGCTGGAGATATCACAATTCTAAACGGATATGGAATCTCAGAGCTTTGTGGAGCGTGCTGTCTCTCGTTACCGGATCTTGATGATGAGTCTATAGGATATCCGCTTCCGGGTGTAAGCATAAGGCTCTATGATGAGGAAAAAGACCGGTTCCTTCCGGAAGAGAGCAGATCTTCAGAGGGCGTGATGTACCTTTGGGCACCGTTTGTTGCAACAACCAGGATCAATGATAAAGAGATACTTAAAGCAGAGTATATAGATGACAGACCGTATATTTGTACAAACGATTTTGTGAGGATTGACGATGATGGAAAAGTAACTTTTCTTGGGAGAGCCAACCGGTACTTTATAAATGATGAGGGAAGAAAATATGAATCCGGGCGAGTGGAAACAGAGATAGCAAGGCAGTCCGGCATTGAAAACTGCTGCGTGGTTCCGATATATGTCAAGACGCTACATGACAATATGCCAATGCTTTGTGTGCAAACCCTTAGGGGAGAGATGGATGCAAAAGATACTATCAAAAATGCTTTGAGGCAGGTCTTTGTGGTTGAAAAGACGCTTCCCGAAGACTACATCCCCTTCAGGGTTATGATCACTGAGAGCCTTCCAAGAAACGGAAATGGAAAGATAGATTTATATAAAATTGGGAGAGGCGAAGTAGAGGGTGAAGTTTTCACAGTCGACAATGTGAAAAAATTTAAGCATATCACTGATTTTAAGTTAAAGCCTTATAAAGAAGGCAAAGCGGACATGATAAAAGAAGTATTTGATAATATCTCGAAAGAAATGAAGAGTTCTATCCCGTTTAGTAAAGTATCGTTCAACGAAAATGAAGAAAGGCAGGAAAATACCAATATGAGTTCAGCAAAAAAAGCATTTGAAAGTTTTAACAGCATGAATCGGATGGGAATGCAGATGATGAATAACATGATGGGTAAGATGGGAGGTTCGCAGTGCGGTATGCCATTATTCCCGGGAATGATGCCTGACTTCCAGAACATGATGCAAGGCTTCCAAAACATGATGCCGGGAGCACAGAACATGATGCCGAATTTCCAGAACATGATGCCGAATTTCCAGAACATGATGCCGAATTTCCAGAACATGATGCCGAATTTCCAAAATATGATGTCGAATTGGCAGAACATGATGCAGGGATTCCAGAGCATGATGCCCGGGTGTCAGAATATGATGCCTGCTTTTCAAAATATGATGCAGGGATATCTGAACATGATGCCATTTTTCCAGGGTAAAACAATGAATATGACTCAGAATATGGGACCTATGATGCTAAAGCAGATGGAAGAGATGATGGGATACATGACAAGAATGAATCAGATTTCCATTGATGCAATGCAGAAAATGTACGAAGAAAATTTAAAGATGACAAACCGGTTCTATGAGGCAATGAAGAATATGACTGAAGGCACATATTCTGCGGATAACTCTGATGATGCATCGCAGGAGAAGGAGACAGAAGCTAAAGAAGATAAGGTTGATATCTCTGATAGTGTGACAACATCAGATGATTCGGAAATACCCAAAGAGGAGGCAAAGAAAGAGACTAAAACAAAGAAGACTCCGGTTAAAACATCAACGAGAGCAAAAACTACAAAAACTTCTACCGCGAAAACTAATAAAAAAGGTGAGTAATATAAGGTTTTAGAATGAACGAAGACAGACTTAAGCAAATAAATAAAAGACTAGAAGATGGAAGCATAAATGAGCAGAGTATATACAGTTACCTGATAGAAAAAGTTTCATGGAATCCTGAACTGCTTCTTAGGACGGCTATTATAGACTGCACGAGAAAGTACACATATAAGCAGATGTTTGCAGAGTGGGAAAGATATGCAAGAGTATTTTCCGCTCTCGATATTACAGAGGAAAATGCTTCTCGTGTGGGCATTGCAGGGACGATATCAGCTGAACCGCTCTTTGCATTTTATGGACTTAATATGACGGGAGCCAGCGTATCGATGCTTTCATATCCCGATTTTCTGCCGCATGGACAGTGGAAAACCATGGTGGAAAAAGAAAAGATCACAGATCTGATACTTTCAGATATCATGATTTCACCGGAAATGTGGCCTGAGATAGAAGCCGTTAAGGATGAGATGGGTGTAAGAAATATTATATTACTGCATTCAAAACTTGGAGGACCTTGTGTCGGACCGGCTGAGCTTACTTATAACGAAGTCAATTATCACAGGCTAAAGAGAACTCCCGGTACTGTATTCATGGAGGATCTACTTAAGAGTTATCCGTTAAATCCGATTAAGTATGGAACAGGGAATCCGGATCATTTAGCTATTATTACACACACATCCGGTACAACCAAGGGAACAAGGAAACCACTTCCTTATACCGAAAAATCCGTGAATATAACTTCATCGAATTTCGGGATGGGCTTTCATGTGATGGGAGGAGATACTAAGGGTATCGAACAGTACAGACTAATTCCCAGTTTTGATTTCAGCTCATATCTGTGCATGTGTGGAGTCGTCAACTCAACCTTTGCGGTCGCTGATTGTATAGTGCTGACATTTTTTGGTTTCATGCATCCCAAGTTTGTAAGGGCTGTTGATTATTACAAGATCAATGTGCTATTTACGTCAGGCTTTATGGTAGATAACTGGATAAGACAACCTGATCTGAAGAGTAATGCTTTTTCATCCCTTAGAATTTTTTCATGTGGTGGATCTTATCTGCCAGTAGATAAGCTGAAGAAATATTATAAGTTTTTGAGAAAGCATGGCTACTACGGCAATATCGAGAGAGGATACGGTATGTCGGAAACCGGTGGCGCTCAGCTTTCGGTACCAGAGGGCTCTATGGAAGATATATTGGGATTTCCAAAGCCGAAAGAGAATTTCAGGTTCAAGGATGTGGATGATAATAAATTCTACACTGTAGATGATGGGGTAAGGACAGGGGTGATGTACATTGCTTCAGATTCCCTTTGTATGAATGTTCTGGATGGTGAGGAACTTTTTAAATATACGGTGATAGATGGCAGAAACTTCTTGTGTTCAAACGATCTTGTCAGGGTCAATGAAAATGGCAGTGTATCCTATGCAGGTCGTGCGGACAGATTTTTTGTAAACAATGACGGAGTTCATTTTGATGCAGGTATAGTTGAGACTGCAATTTCAAGGTTCAAAGGTGTTGAGATGAGCGCCATTGTACCGGTGCTTGACAAGCGCATACATGATACTGTTCCGGTTTTATATATTGTTCCGGAAAAGAACTGCAGGAACGCAGCAGGAATGGTAAGAAAAGCTCTGATGCATGCTTTTATCGAGGAAGACCTGATTAAGAAAAGTGTATTACCGACTCAGTTTATCCTGGTAGATGATATACCCTGTAATGCTAATGGAAAAATAGATATTTACAGGATTACCCGGGAAAGACTCAAGGGAGATGCCTATGACATAGTTCCTGTAAGAGATGGTGATAAGCTGATTGATATTGAGACAAAGCATGATCCAAAAGCGATAAGCATAACAGCAGGTACACTTCCGGAGGGAATGGAGGGAAGATCAGCATTTAACCTGTACGAGCTGTTTAACGGATAAGTGACATCAATTATTTTAGACCGGGCAGGATTACGAACTAATCGTGTCGGTACATTTTAGACGAGGAGAAAATAGCATGTTTGATTTCTTTGGCAATGATCAAAATGGTAAAAACTGTTTCATGGAAGTAAATGATACCGGATCAAATTCATCAGGTATGAATATGGCAAATCCCATGAACATGATGAATTCCATGAACATGGCAAATCCTATGAACATGATGAATCCCATGAATTTTATGAATCCCATGAACATGATGAATCCCACGAACATGATGAACCCCATGAATATGATGAATCCTATGAATATGATGAATCCTATGAATATGATGAATCCCATGAAGGGAATACAGCAGTCCTTTATGATGCAAATGCAGTTTATGCAGAATATGTCTATGATGCAGATGCAGTTTTTACAGGGCTTAATGAACGTGATGAAAATGAATGGTGAGGCTAATACAGGTGGTGTGCAGGAAGCTTCCGAAGTGGCTGCGGGGCAGCAGGAAGGGTTTAAGCTTGGAAGCATTACTATCCCTCCTGAACTTTTAAAAAAGCTGATGCAGATGGATATGTCTCCTGAGAATCTTGAAAAACTTCAGAAGGTGCTTGATTTTGTTCTGGGTTCCATACCTGAACAGAAGAAATGATTTTCCAGGAGGGCTCTCTATGAATAAAAATGATAGTTTCGGAAGAAAAGTGAAAAGAGAAATTACCAGAGCAATGCTCGAACGCTTACAGAGTATGGACCTGCAAAAGAGCATGGCTATGTTCGGGGCAAAAGAACCTCTTATATATGATGATGTTGAGGAAACTCTTAACGTGGCATATGTAAACAGGGATGAAGTTGCTCTTGCTATGGATATTTTCAAACCAAAGGATGATGGTGGCAAAGAGCTTCCCGTTATTATTGCAATTCACGGAGGCGGCCTTTTTATGGGTGACAGAAGCCTTGAAAGACCTTATTGCCGGTTGCTTGCGCATAAGGGTTACCTCGTGTTTTCACTGGAATACAGACTTGTACCAAAGGCTATTCTCTGTGAGCAGCTTGATGATGTATGTGCAGGACTCGATAGAGTCGGCCAAATGCTGGTTGATTATGATGTGGATTTTAGCAGAATTTTCATGGTGGCTGACAGTGCAGGTGCTTATCTTGCGGCGTATGTCACTGCGATGCATGGCTCTGAAAAACTGCAAAATGCCATTGGACATAAGCCTTCAAGAATGGTATATGCTGCTGTTGGCTATATATCCGGAATGTTTTATACCAATAAGACTCTTCAGGAGTTGATATATGGGGATAGGCGTAATGATGAGAAATTCCTCAAATACATGAATATTGAGCATCCTGAAATAATTCAGAACCTTCCGCCTGCATTTCTTATAACGAGCTGCGGAGATACATTTAATAACTACTCCATTAAATTTAATCAGGCATTGAAGAAGCGCGGTAGAACTTCAAAGCTTGTTTATTTGGGAAATGAAGAGCTTCAGCATATTTTTCCTATTACAAACCCTGAGCATCCAAGGAGTCTTGAAGTGACTGATAAGATGCTTGCATGGTTTGAACAGCAGGCTGATATAAGACGTGACAGCCGAAAAAATGATTCGGCAATGGATAATAAGAGAGCAGAAAACATTAAACGGATAGCATCCGGCGAATTCAATAACATGAAGGTATGGAAAAGTATCAAAGAGAGGACTGCATATGATGAGAAGATACTTTTGCGTGCTGCTTTAGTGGACTGTACCAGAGAATACACCTATGAGCAGATGTTTGAGGAATGGGAGAACTATGCAAGGGTATACTCTGCACTGGATATCTGCGCGGAAAACAATTCAAGAACAGCACTTTGCGGTGTGATTTCTGCTGAAACTGTTTTTGCATTGTTTGGCCTTAATATGACAGGTGCTGAGGTTTCGCTTTTTTCATATCCTGATTTCCTGCCCGGGGGAATGTGGAAAACCATGATCGAGAAAGAAAAAATCACAGATATTATAATAGCTGATATCATGGTGACTCCGGAAATCAGAGATGAAATTGAAAAGATAAAAGAAGAATTTGGAATCCGTAATGTGATCTATATGCATTCTCTAATGGGCGGACCTACAGTAGGGCCTGCAGAACTGACCTACAATGAGCTTAATTATCATATGCTAAGGCGCACAAATGGTGCAGTTTTCATGAATGACCTTTTGGAGAAATATCAGGATGAGAATATAAAGCTTGATGAGTCTGAAGGGGACAGAGTGGCATTTATTGCGCATACCTCCGGTACAACCATGGGAACAAGAAAACCATTACCATTTACTGATAAGGCCTTTAATGAAGGCGTGTCTGTGATACCTAAGGGCTTTCGTTCGTTTATCGAGGGAAAAGATGATGGAAAGCCTATTACTATTCTTCAACTGTTTGATTTTAGTTCTGTAATGGCTCTTTCCGCGCAGCTATGTTCAGGTTTTGCTGCTGGTGAAAAGATTATTGTCACATACTTTGGATTCATGCATCCTAAGTTTATACGAGCTATAGACTATTACAATGTAAGTGTCCTTATGACAACGGGATTCATGGTGGACAAGTGGCTTGACCGAACGGATATCGATGATGTGGACTTCTCGTCACTGAAGGTAGTTGGAATGTCAGGAGGATATGTCTCTCCTGAAAAGATGGAAAAGTATACTGAATTTTTCAGAAAACATGGATTTAAATACAGTATTACATCAGCATATGGTGCTTCTGAGACCGGAGGAAAGCCGATTTTTGCTCCGAAAGAGAATAAAGAAGATATTCTGGGATATGTTGAAAACAGTGAAGAAGTACGTATAAAAGATGAAAAAGACGGAGAGTTTTATAAAGTCGAGGATGGTCCACGTACTGGAGTGCTGTATAGGCTTTCACAGGGGCATTGTGAAAATGAACTCGATAATGTTAAGCTTTTTGAGTATACAGAGATTGATGGCAAGGACTTTTTATGTACGCATGATCTTGTTCGTGTAAATGAGGACGGTAGCATTTCCTTTGCCGGAAGAGCAGATAAGTACTTTGTCAATAACAGCGGAAAAGAGTTCGATTCGGGCTTAGTGGATATGAATATGGCTGAGCACAAGGCAATTGACAGATGCGCAGTAGTTCCGGTTATGGATAAGAGAATTCATGACACCGTGCCGGTATTATATGTAGTTCCGGCAAAGAAGGGAGAAGATGCTGTTAATAACATACTTAAAGCTTTCAAGGATGTCTATGTGAAAGATAAAAAGATTGAGCCTAAAAATCTGCCAACACAATTTATGATAGTTGATGATATTCCGATAAATGCCAATGGAAAACTTGATATCTACCGCATTACCCGCGAGAGACTTGCAGGTGATGCATACAATCTGGTTCCTGTCCTAGAAGGGAAAAAGCTTATCGACATAAAGTGCGAACATGTTGAAAAGACAAACAGCTTTACAGCAGGCACAATTCCTGCCGGGATGGAGAATAATTCAGCCTATAATATTTTTGATATATTTAATGCGGATTCGACATCGGATAAAAAGGATACAGCATCAGGTAACAACTTCTTTAATGGCTTTGATCCGTTCAAACCCTGGAAAATGTTCATGCCTGATATCAATATGAAAGATATCTTTAAGTCGGTTGAAATTCCGGAAAGTGTCAAGAAGGATGTGCTAAAATATGGCAACCGAATTTCGGGTCTTTCCAATGGAAGAAAATGGATAGATCATGATTTTGAAGAGTGAATAAATTATAATAATATGTTTGAACAGACTCGACAAGGCTCTTTCGAACCTGGTCGAGTCTGTTTACAATTAGTATTTTGAATCAATGAATTACTCACTTACATATTGAGCCAGAAGTTTATATGTGTTTTTGATTCCATCAATGTGAGTTCTCTCGTAACCATGGCTTGCTCTTGTGCCGGGGCCTATGGCAGCATGTCTGATATCATAACCTGCTACAAGTGCGGGATCAGCATCGGTTCCATAGTGAGGAGTGAAGATGTCGGGCACATAGTCAGCACCTGCTTTTTTTCCTGCCTCCTCAAGTTCTCTGGTCATATCAAGATTATAAGGGAAACGGCTGTCCTTGCAGAATACAGAAACCTTGTGCTCTGAGCTTGTCTGCTCAGGACCGATGCAGGCAATGTCTATTGCAAGGAAATCTTTTACATCATCAGGAATGAAGGATCCGCCGTGACCGATTTCTTCATAGAATGAGATATAGAGATATACTTTACGATTGAGCGTTATTTTCCCTTCTTTAACGTCTGCAAGTAATTCCATAAGAACTGCTACCAGAGCTTTGTCATCAATATAATGAGATTTAATGTAACCGTTTGAATATGTAAATCTGGGTTCAATTGCTACATAGTCGCCAATATCAATTCCGAGCTTTCTTACATCATCAGCAGATGAAACGTCTTCATCGAGTACCACAAAAGAATTTGTATCAAAATTTGCTACTTCTTCATTGAGTTCATTTTCGGTTACATGTACTGAAGCATTTTTTCTTTGCACGCAACCTGTGAAAACCTTGCCGCTGCGGGTGTGGACGCGGACATTTTCACGCTCAGTATGGTATGCATAGAGACCACCAACCTTGCATACTTTGATAGTTCCATCGTCATTTATATGACGGACCATCATGCCTATGGTATCACCGTGTGCAGTGATAAGAAGCGGATTGCCTTCGCCTCCGATGTCAGCAATTATGCCACCTTTATGCAGGGTGGTAGTTTTGAATCCAAGATCCTCAATCTCTTTAACAAGATAATCCTGAAGTTCATGATACTGACCTGTCACGGAATCAATTGCCAGCTCCTTTTCAAGTTCATCAAGAAATCTTTTTTCATTTAATTCATAGCTCATAGTAATATTCCTCGCCTTATAAAATAGTAAAGCCGAAAAGCCCTGTGATAAATTATCACATATGACCTTTCGGCTCAATTTTTATCATAATGATATTGTGTGTTAAAAGCAAGATTTATCAGGTGGTAGAGTTAAATATTAAAATATCTTAATGGGTTCTGCGATTATGATTGGCGTAGTATTTTGCTTTATCCTCATACATCAGCTCATCAATCTTGCGAATAAATGATTCCTCACTGTCATTTTTTGCATTGAAAATGGAGCCACCAATGGAGGCTGAGATTTCAAAGGGGAGCTTTTTTGAAGCATTGAAATCATCGATTGCCTTAAGAATAGATTCTTTTATTGTTTGAACATATTCCGGTGAATAGGCATTCAGGATAATTATAAATTCATCACCGGCAAAACGAATTATAACGCCGTTATCACCGACTACACCGGCCAGTATTTCTGCCATGGCTATAAGGGCTCTGTCACCGTCTGAGTGAGAGTATTGGTCGTTTATCTGTTTGAAACCATTCATATCAAGCATCAAAGCGCCAAATCTGCCATCGCCTTTCGACATGGATTTTTCCAATTCGGGTATATAAAAACGGTTAAAGGCTCCGGTCAGCTTATCACAATATATGCTTTCATTTTGCAGTGAAACTGTAATGCAGCAAATTGCAACACCTACACAGGGCCATATTAGAGATGTACCGTAACAAAATGATTGGATAAACATTCCGGCCAGAATCGGGAAAATAAACTGCCATGCAGGAAAAAATCTTAAATAATGGCCTTTTCTTCTCGCAGAAACATATACAAAAAGACCATATAATAAGAAGAACAACTCAACCACAACATAGAACCAATATAAGAACAATCTGTGATATACATTATTCTCATCGACATAATAAATAATAGGTGTGAATATATTAGTTATCAGAATAATTGACTCTGAGATGCAGAGAGTGGCAACCAATAGCACCTGCTTTTGGCTTAATTTTTCATGAATGTGACGCACTATCAGTATGATGTATGCAGGACCGATTATCACATTTAAGCTAAAAAGAATAGTATTTGAACCATGTACTAGGAAATATGGGAGTTTCCCGGGCTTACCATCAGAATAGAATGCTATCGGATCTACGAAACAACCCACGATGACAGAGAGAATCATTATCAATATAATCAAACTCTCGGAATTCTTGGTCTGTATACGCCAGCCCCTGCTAAAAAGAAGTACCGTCATAAGTAGGAAACCGACTATATTTGAGGATAGAACTGAAGCGACATTTACCATAGTTAGTATATCCTTACAGTTTGCTTAGAAATCTGTGTATTAAAGCATTTCCCAACGATTAATCAATTATTTGTGTTCTATTTAATGGTAAAATTACAATCATTACATGTCAATAAATTGCATACAAAAAGATAAAAAACTATAGGAAAAAAACATTAAAAATTTTCTAAAAAAATTTTGAAAAAAATTTTAAAAAAGTTGTTGACATAAAATGCATGTCGATATATACTAATCAAGTCGGCCGGCGAGAGACCGAAACAAATAAACATCATAATATGGCGAGATAGCTCAGTTGGCTAGAGCACGCGGTTCATACCCGCGGTGTCGAGGGTTCGAATCCCCCTCTCGCTACTAAAAATAAAGCATAGGTTGAAGACCTATGCTTTATTTTTTTATATATTTCTTTAGAGTTTGTGTTGGACATTTGTTGGACAAAGCAAAATATAATACTAAACAGCTGGTAAGTAGTTTCTGGGGGATAAGTGACCCTTTGCGTGAAATTTAATTACATAACTGACAAAATCATAGAAAATAATATTTCAAATTTGATAGAATTGCCAATTTTAATTAAATAAACTTGATGATAGAATCTATTTATTAAGATTTATTTAAGAAATGAAATGTTCGGCACCACCTACCTATCGATATCAACATAAGAATTTTAATTCACTTTGAAGTCGGAAAACATTTTGAAATATTGCGTTTTCCGGCTTTTTGTTATTTACAAATTACTATACAAATTGCACTAATTCATCTAAAATCTATGGTCTGAGATTTGTCTAAAAAGTCGAAAAAAATTATTTCTTACTAATTTGATAGATTTTTTTATTGTGGAAGGTGTATATTTGTAACAATATTGTTAGAATTATAAATTTACCATAAAGAAACTATAAATAATTCATGCAATATGAGGGGGAAAAACTAAATGAATGGCAAGAACAAAGTAGCGTTTGTTGCATCTTCAGGCGGACATCTCGAAGAGATATCCAAGCTTAAGGGTATTGAAAAAAAGTATGACAGCTTTCTGATCACTGAGAAAAGTGATTTTGAGCTTAAGAATTTCTGTGAAAAGAAATACCTGCTGCCCAAAATGGACAGGAAGCAAGTACTTTTCTTTCCAAAGTTTATCTGGCTGTTTATAAGAGCAACACAGATACTGCTTAAGGAGAAACCTGATTTTGTTATAACAACCGGGGCACTGATTGCATATCCGTTCTGTGTTATAGGTAAGCTGATGGGGATCAAGGTTATCTACATAGAATCCTTTGCAAGAGTGAATAATCCATCATTGACAGGAAGGCTTGTTTACAATATGGCGGATCTTTTCATGGTTCAGTGGGAAGATATGCTTGAGAGCTATCCTAAATCAATGCTTGGAGGCGAAATGTTCTGATAGATTGCATCTAGGAGGCAAAGATCTTGATTTTTGTAACACTTGGAACGCAAAAATTTCAGATGAACAGATTAGTGAAGGCCGTTGATGAGCTTGCAGGCAGTAGAGCAGTGAAGGAGGAATTTTATCTTCAGATTGGCTCATCAACTTATAAGCCTAAGAACTGCAGGTATTCAGAATTCATGGATACAAATGAGTATGATGATAACATTAAGAATTGCAGCATGCTGATAACTCATGCAGGAGTTGGGACAATAATAACAGGTATTAAAGCAGATAAACCGGTAATAGTTGTTCCGAGACTGGCAAAGTTCGGGGAACATGTTGATGATCATCAGACTCAGATAGCTGAGGCTTTCTCTAATAAGGGATCGGTACTTAGCTGTACTGATATAGATGAACTGGCAAATTATATAGAAAAAGCAAGGTCTTATAATTTTCAGCCTTACGAAGTTAAGGGTGGAAATGTGGAGGAGAAGATTCTTCACTTCATGGAGATGTTTGATAAAGGTTAAAGGTAATGAATCGTAGTAACAGAGGGGCTAATACGAATGTTGCCCAAATGATAGTAGACATCCTACTCGTGTATTTTGTCTATGCTATTGAAAAGGCTTTATATGGGAATTATCTAAGGGAAACAACTTACCTTAAGTGCTTTGCACTTGTTATTGTTTTTGGAGTGGTATATATTCTGGCAAATAAAGAAGCCAGAATATACAATGTAACACTTTTCTTTTACTTGGATCGTTTTTGGAAACTTCTTAGTAAATCTTGGCTTATAGCGTCAATTACAACTATCGTTTTTATGTATTTATATAATCCGGGCCTCGGTGCCAGGAGATTTCATTTGCATTTTCTTCTGATGATGTATGTGGCTATCTGTCTGAATATGCTTGTCAGCAGATTTGCGCAGATGTCGACATCAGACAAGCAGGCTCCAAGATCTGCCTTTGTAGGCGTTTTTGAGGAGTATGAGAGGTTCAATTACTATTTGAACAAAACCAGCATGAAGCTTGATAATGTAGGATACATTCTTAAGAGAGGAACTCTTGAACAGAAGGTATTCAATGTACTTGGAAATCTTTCGGATCTGGAAAACATAATCCGCAAGTATGAGCTTGATAACATATACTTCATGCTACATGAAAACGATAATCTTGAAAGTATTCAGCAATATATAGATATATGCCTTGAAATGGGAGTCACTGTTAAGGTAATCATGGATGTTCAGGGGGGCCAGCTCTTAAGCCGGCCAAACAGCTATGTGAGCTCGGTGGGTACATATCCATTAATCACATATCATACGGTTACACTTAATACTTATGAGCAATTTGTAAAGAGGGCAGTAGATATAGTTATAAGTGTTGTAGGAATAATACTTACTTCACCAATTATGATTATTACAGCAATAGCGATCAAGCTGGATTCACCGGGACCTGTTCTTTTTAAACAGGTTAGAGTCGGACAGAGCGGTAGGAATTTCAGTATCTATAAATTCAGAAGTATGTGTGAAAATGCTGAAAATATGAAAAAGGAACTTTTGGATAAGAATGAAATGGATGGAGGTATGTTCGTTTTAAAAGATGATCCAAGAGTTACAAAGGTCGGAAGATTTATCCGTAAAACCAGTATTGATGAACTTCCACAATTTTTTAATGTACTTAAAGGTGAAATGAGCATTGTGGGCACAAGACCTCCGACTGTTGATGAAGTCTCACAGTACAGGAGATCACAATGGAGACGAATAAGTATAAAACCGGGAATAACCGGAATGTGGCAGGTAAATGGGAGAAATGACATAACAAGTTTCGATAAGGTAGTGGAGTTTGATCTTAATTATATCGATAATTGGAGTTTGTTATTGGATTTTAAAATAATATTGAAGACAATAAAGGTTTTAATTACAAGAAAGGGAGCGTACTAAGGCGATGAAAATGGAGAGAAGTGAAAGGGTTCAGCTTAAAAAGAAATTGAATGTTACAGATCTTTCAGGGGAAAAGGTAATGATTGATTTTGAGTCCGGAAAATATTTTATGATCAAAGGATCCGGAAATGATATATGGGACATGATTCAGGAAGAGGTTTCAGTGGATGATATTATCAAAAAGCTTCTTACTGAATATGAGGTTTCTGAAGAAGAATGTGAAAAATCAGTTTTTGAGTTTTTAGGAAAACTCAAGGAACTGGAATTTATTTAAGCTGTTTGTTTACGGAGGAGAGAAAGTGTTCAAAATCATAATACAGAACTTTCATTTTGAAAAAATTATCTGGATAATAAAAACTAAGTTGAAATACATGATTCTTGTGGGACTTTTATGCGGAGTACTGGCAGGGGTTGTTGGGTTATATATAAAAGAAGATACATATATGGCTGAGATTTCCATGTATGTATACACAAGTCCTGATTATATAACTGATAATGGAATTAATATTTCCCCTTCAGATATATCTTCTGCAGGTTCTCTTCTTAACAGCTATATGCAGATATTAAAGAGCGACAGCTTTTTAAATAGTGTAATAGAAGAAGCTGAGTTGAATCCCAGGCTTTATACTACAAAAATATTAAAACGTGAAATATCATCCCAGGCCATAGGTGGTACGGCTGTTTTTAAAGTTTATGTTTATGACACTAATCCCTATAATGCGATGCTTATAGCTAATACTATTGGTAAATTAGCACCGCAAAAGATTATAAGCATTGTTAAATCCGGTGGTATTGAAATTCTTGATGAAGCAACTTTACCAACAAAACCGTATGAATCTACAAGTGTTCTTAAGCTTGTTATAATGGGAGTTTTTGCCGGTGGATTCCTTTCATTTGTGTTTTTTATGATAAGGGGGTTTTTGGATACTCGTTACAGAAGAATGTATGAATTACAGGATATGTTCAATATCCCTATTATTGGTGTTGTTCCTGAGATTGAGGATAAAAATGAAGCAGGGGAGCCTGATGTAATATTAAGAAATGACAGTCCTTTTGTTTTAAAGGAAGCATACAATGATCTCCGTGCAAATATGCTATTCCTCAATAAAGGTGAAAAGTGTCCAGTATATGCAATTACCGGTGCTGATTACAATGAGGGAAAAACTACTACCAGCATTAATATTGCGATGGAATTTTCTATGATGGGTAAAAAAACATTGCTTATTGATGCTGATTTGCGAAATGGAAATATTGCAAATGAATTAAAGATAAACGCCGATTATGGACTTAGTGAGTACCTGGCAGGAATCAAAGATTTACAAATTAAAAATGATGTCATAGATAAACTAGATGTCCTTTCTTCAGGTGCATATCCTCCTAACCCTACGGATCTTCTTGTAGGAGAAAAGTGGAAGAGTCTCATATCTGAGCTTAAAGAAAAGTACGATGTAATAATAATTGATACACCTTCATTAGGAGTTGTGGCTGATGGTCTTGAAGTTGTAAATGTGGCTACATCATATGTGGTTGTTGTAAGAGAATTTGCTACACGGTTTGAGCGAGAAGAACTTATTATAAGAAAACTTGAAGCAGTGGATGCTGATGTTTGTGGATTTGTCTACAATGGAATATCAGTTAATTCAGAGGACTACAATCACAGAGATTATGTAAATGGTGGAGATTATGCTAAGCGTAGTAATACCCGTGTACAACACAGAAAAATATTTAAGAAGAAGTCTGGAAGCACTAGTAAATCAGACACTGCCGAAGCATGAAATGGAAATAATTGCAATAAATGATGGTTCAACTGATGGCTCTTTACAGATTCTTGAGGAATACAAGGAAAGATATCCGGATTTGATAAGAATCTACAGTAAGGAAAATGGCGGACAGGCAACTGCCAGAAATCTTGGTATAAAAAAGGCTACAGGTGAATTTATTGGATTTGCAGATTCTGATGATTATGTGGACAGAACTATGTTCGATAAGATGTTTACTCTTGCAAAAATGGAAGATGCAGACCTGGTGGAGTGTCATTACCACAGCATGCTTGAAACAGATAAAAAGGATAAAAACGGGAATCCTATATATAAAGAAATCTCAACAAGAGGGAAAATTACTTCGCATAAAGACATAAAAGAACTCTTTTTGGATCCGCAGGTTTCTCCCTGGAATAAATTATATAAAAGAGAAGTTTTGGTAAATGGTAAGGTGCTTTTCCCTGAGGGAATGATATATGAGGATACTGCTTTTTATATAAAGTCACTACCATTTATAAAAAAGCATGCTTATCTTGATGAAAAACTTGTTTATTACAGCGTGCGTCAGAATTCCACTATGACATCCAATACCAATTCTAAAGTTGGCGATATATTTAAGGTTTTTGATGATATTCTTTCTTTTTATAAAAAGAATAGATTCTTTGATAAGTATAAAGATGAGCTTGAATATTTCTGCGTAAAGATTGCTTTCTGCAGTAATTTAAGCAGAATAGGCCGTGTTAAGAATTTATATATGAGACAGGAATTGTATGATAGGACATTTCAATTTGTAAAAAGGACTTTTCCTGAATATAGAGATAATAAGTATTTTGCAGGAAAGATTGGCCTTTATATTAAATCAGTAAACAGAATTGATTGTGATTTATATGCAAAGGTATTGTCCAGGGTAATGATAGGATGAAACCAATGATTTCAGTAGCTATGGCTACATACAACGGTGAAAAGTACATATTGGAACAACTGAATTCCATCCTTGATCAATCTCTTCCGGTGGATGAAATAATAATCAGGGATGACATTTCTTCGGATAAAACAGCTGACATCATAAAGAAGTTTATTCAGGATAATGGACTTGATGAAAAGATAGATTTTGCAGTAAATGATAAAAATCTTGGATATGCTTCTAATTTTATGGGCGCAGTCAGACAGACAAAAGGTGATTACATTTTCTTTTGCGATCAGGATGATATCTGGGTAAATGACCGTGTTGAGAAAATGGTGGAAGCACTTAAAAATACTCCGGATGCTCTGATGATAGGATCTGAATTTGAACCATTTAAGTGTTCAGATGATGCACCTGATGTACCACGGTGGGAACTTGCGAAATTTAAAAATGATGGGGAACTTGAAAAACTACAGTTTAATTCAGAGAACATTTTTATTGGATGTCAGGGCTGTACTATGGCTCTTAAGCGAAGCTTTTTGGATAGAATTGATGAGTACTGGTATGAAGGCTGGGCCCATGATGAATTCGTCTGGAAATTAGCTCTTTCCCTGGATGGTCTATATTTTTTACATAAGGTTACATTGAAGAGAAGACTTCATTCAAGTAATGTGACACTTCATAAAGAACATCAAAAGCAGCAAAGATTAAAGTACCTGACGGAACTGGCAAAGAGTCATGAGCAGACATTAAAATTTATTGTTCAAAATGAAGATGATAGCTATAAAGTTAATTTACTAAAGAAACATATTAAAGCTACAAATATGAGAATTAATCTGATAAAGCGCAGGGAAGTATTAAATTCATTAGCTCTATTAAGGTATATGGATTGCTATCATAAGAAGAGATCAATTCCTGTGGAACTTGTAATGGCACTTAAGTAAGGATTAGAAATGGCATCAGAAAACATTGTATTAGAATCGACAAGTAAATATGTCAAAACTCCCAGAGAAAGAGTGGTTTTCTATAGATGTGCAATACTGTATTTTTTTATTCTTTATGTTATGCCACAGTATTTTGGAATTCCCAATCCTGTTTTTGACCTGACCATAGTACGAATAAGTATCATAATTTTGCTGCTTTTCATAATATTTGATTATGGAAGATTGCATAGCTTTATAGACATTATCTTAAAGGAAAAGATGTCTGTAGTGCTAATACCATATTTAATAGTGCTGACTTATACAATGGTACTGAGAAAGGATTTTAATGCACTGCTAAATCCGCTTATAGAAATTCTGGAAATGTATTTACTAATATACATTATTCGGGATTCTTTAGGGGTAGATAAAACTATAAAATTGTTAATCGGTTTTATATATTTGCTTGTTATACTTGGATTTGTTGAGTCATTTACGAAGGTATCTCCGTTTTCATATCTTGTTACTATTAATGGAATATATACAGGAAGATATATAAGAGGTGGGCATTATCGAATAATGAGTAGCTGTGTCCATTCATTAGGATATGGGCTACTACTTATGACTGCCATGCCGTTTGCAGGATATGACGTTGAAAAAAAAGAGTATAACGTTTTTAGAAGACCGTTTTTACTTATTGGAATAATAGTGAATATTTTTAATACAGGATCAAGATCTAGTCTTGGAGTTATGTTTGTTTGTCTTGCCTTAATGTTTATTTTATCAGATCGAAGGTATTTTAGAATAAATATGTTAATTGCTACAGTAACTATGGTTATGCTTATAGCAATTACTTTTGCTACTCAAACGACTTCTTTTGGCAGGTATATCTTACTTCAGCTTACTAGTCTGGTTGATTCAGTTTTTGAGACGCAATACTCTATAAAATATGGATCAAACTATACTCAACTTATGCAGAGTAAGGGATATAGGGATTTATTAAACAGGATTTTTACTCTGGATTGGTTAAATCCTATACTTGGAATAGGAAGAAAAAGAGCATTTAACAGTCTTGTGGATGGAAAAGTTGTTGCTTCTATCGATAATTTCTATATAGCTGAATATATTCGCTATGCATATCCCGGAATGTGTTCATATATTTTTTATCTTTCTTATATGGTAATTAGAATGGTCAAGGATATTTATAAAACAAGATCTGCAATTGTGAGGGCAGTTTTTATAGGGACGGTAACATATTGTTATCACTTAACAATTGCAGATTCGTTGCAGACACTTAAGTATTTGTACGTTTTATTTGCAATTTTCATTTGCTGTGAAAAGAGAAATTTCAAATCAGAACCGCAGGGGAAATATCATAAATTAAGGAATGCAATATTATGGTAGAACATGACAAAAAGCTGATAAACAGAATAAAAGATAGAATGCTTTTAGGTACAATCTATGATCAGATAATGCTGAGAATTAAGTATAATGACCGGAAAACTCATTTCTTATATAAAGTCATGGTAGGGCAAAAACATAGAATGATTCTATATAAACGTTACAGAAATAAGTATCTGGATAAGTGTACAAAAGTCAGGGAATGGGAAAGCAGAGAAAAAAAGCAAAATATTAATACTGTTTGGGTTATGTGGCTGCAAGGGATAGATAATGCTCCTGATATTGTAAAAAAATGTATCGATAGCCAGAAGAAATATTTACCGGATAAGAACTTTGTTTTTTTAAATGAGGAAAATGTATTTGATTATATTGAACTGCCTGAATATATCATAAAAAAAAGGAAAGAAGGAATTATAGGCAATGCATTTTTTAGTGATCTAATAAGAAATGAATTGTTGATAAGATATGGTGGGTATTGGATAGATTCTACAGTTTTAATGACAAGTAATAAACTCATTTCCTACATAGATGAGACACCACTATTTATGTTCAGTTTCTATTATTTTGGGTTTAATCCGGAAGTAATGGAACTAAACAATTGGTTTATACATAGTACTACCAATAATAATATGATTTGTTTATTGCAGAAAATGCTGCTCGAGTATTGGAAAGACTACAATTATGCATCCAACTATTTTATCTACCATATTTTTGAAAGTATAGTTAATGACTATTATTGGAAGGCCTATAGAGAGATTCCTATTATAAGTCAGGTACAATCACATGTACTGGCTCATCACATCTATGACTGTTTTGATGACAAGAAATATAAAATATTGAAAGATACGATAGGAATACATAAGTTAAGTACGAGATTTGATCAGGATAAGCTTAAAAGGAAAGGAACATTTTACGATGTCATCATCAATCAGGGAAACTACTGATACAAATTTAATAAAGAGTATTGTTCCGGAAACAGGTAACAGGATACCTAAAATTATTCATTACTGCTGGTTTGGTGGGAAACCACTTCCGGATGATCTACAGAAATGTCTTGATTCATGGGAAAAGCTTGAAGGTTATACGATAATGCGATGGGATGAATCAAACTGTAACTTCGATGAGAATGACTTTGTAAGAAACACATATAGAGATCGGCAGCTTGGGTTCATAGGTGATTATTACAGATTAAAAGCAGTGTATGAATATGGCGGTATTTATCTTGATACAGATGTAAAGATAAATAGAAGCTTTGATGGATTATTAAAGCATAAGCTTTTTCTGAATTTCATCTTTGACTGTTCAGTAGGCTCAGCAATCATCGGTGGAGAAAAAGGAAATCCGCTTATCAAGGGACTTCTTGATATGTATGACAATACTGAGATTGTAAAAGCTAAGAGGGCTAAGGATCAAAAAGTCTTTGAATGGAAAGATAATAAGCTTTTGGTTCATGGATATGCAACAAGTAATTACTACTATACCTATTACATTTTGAAGCACTATCCGGACTTTATTTTGAATAATAAATATCAGGATTTAGGTGATTTTGTTATTTATCCCAAGGAGTATTTCGAAATAGGTTCACTTTCCGGAAAGCATTATGCGGTACACTTGTGTGCCGGGGAGTGGAGAATAAAAGCTGATGATTCAAAGAATTTAAAAAGTAGGGTAAAGAGAGCACTAAAACAAAATCAAAAACTTTTTGATTTTGTGCAGATGATAGTCAGAAAGAGAAGATACAATCAGTTAAAAAAAGGAATACCTTTTTACGAGTATTCGTTAGCACAGAAGAATAAGACATCTTTGCCGGAGTTATAAATGTTTGAAGAAATTATTCTAAGAATGGAACATCTTCTAATTGAACAGATGGAGGGCATTTATTTAAGTGATCTGCTAATCATAGTATTAGTGTGCGCACTTTTTATCTTTGTGCCAGGGTATGTATTGAATAAAAAGAAGGTAGTTTCATTCAAAAGAGTAATACATTTTTATCTGACTATAGTTTATGTGGCAGTATTGCTTTTATTTACTGTATTTAGAAGAGATTTTGGATCCAGATCCGGTTATATATATTCAGGTATAACTGTGGGAGTGTCACGCAGAGGAAGAATCTATTCTATTAATCAGATGATTTATTGTTTTTATAATGTATTACTTTTTGTTCCATGGGGATTTCTTCTTAGTTTTTTCAGAAATAAAGAACCTATGATTAAAACTGTTATTATGACAATGCTTTTAGGCTTCCTAAGTAGCTTTTCTATAGAAATTGTACAGCATATTACAAGGACAGGTTTTTTTGAAGTAACAGATTTAGTGATGAATACAGCAGGTTCGGCATTAGGAGCATTTATAGGATATTTATTTTTTACTGTTTTGAGGAAAGAGAAGGCATAAAATGAGTTCACAAAATAATGATGATAAAAAACAAAAGAATAAGCTGGATATTAAAGATTTAATAATTATAGTCATTAGTGCTGTGGCACTCATCTTATTATTGGGGATAATTATTGTTTCAAGAAGACATGATAGGAAATTGTCAGAGGCACTTGTCCAAAATAGTAATATTACAGCAGGAGATATACTTGTTAATAATAAAGGCTCATATGAATATCTTGAATTGACTGAAGTCAGTGGGGATAAATGGATTGAGTTATATAACAAAGGAGCCGAAACCATTGATATTTCAGGGTTGGAAGTATTTGTTTCCGGAAAAAGTGTTGGAACGATTGCAGAGGACGAAAATCTAAAAAAGGAAGATTATTATGTAATTGAGATTGATGCTAATCCTGGAAGTGGAGAATCAAATGTTCTGACAATAGTAGATAAAGATGGAAAACAAATATTATCACTGATTGTTCCTAAACTTTCCTCAGAACAAAGCTATGGATGGACTGGTGCAGAAACAAACAAGTGGGGGTATATCACTCCATCAAAGAAGAAAGAAAATCGTATAGATGGGATAGAGTATGTGAAATATGATGGAATATCTTTTTCAGCACCCGGAGGATTTTATGATGATGCATTCAGCCTAGAACTGAGTGCAGATGAAGGGGAAACTATTTACTATACTACAGATGGAACAAGACCAACAAAGGATTCTGATGTTTATGAATCTGGGATTACAATTTCGAATAAATCAGGTTCAAATTACAAGTATGCTGCGATGGCAAATTATAACAGGCTTCACATTGGCTACAACCCTGGAACAGTTGATGCAGGGATGATTATAAGAGCAATTGCTGTAAATTCTGCAGGCGCTGTAACGAAGGAAGCAAGCCAGTCGTATTATATCGGGATCAGAAAAGATACAGATTATCTTAATATTCCGGTATTGTCTATTACTACGGATCCTGAGAATCTTTTTGATTATGAGGAAGGTATTTATGTAGCTGGAAAGGCTAGAGAAGATGCAATAATTCAGGATCTTAGCATCAGGGAAAATGCTAATTTTCTGAATGGGTGGAAGAAGCAAACAAAAATAGAATATTTTGAACCTGATAAAGGGAAAAGTTTTGAACTAAATGTTGATATGAGTATCAATGAAGACGATGCCGTTTTTGATATACAAAAAGGCTTTGAGTTTGATCTTAAGAATGCAGACTACACTATTTTTAATGGAGCAGGGATTATAGATTATATTTCAGATGATGGAAAAGTGAAACTTACTCAAAATTATGATGACAATACACTTAAAGTAAGAAACTATATTGTTAGTTCAATTACTGAAAATATGGATATTGGGACGTTAGACTGTCAACCCTGTGTTTTGTTTTTAGATGGAGAGTATTGGGGACTGTATAATCTTAATGCATATTTGGATAAGAAATATATAGCTCGTCATTATGGTATTTCAAATGAGGATATAATATTTCATGAAAATAAAGAGAATGTAGAGGAGTTTAATACTTTTTATTCTTTTGTTGTTGGAAATGATATGTCTGTTGAAGAGAACTATGAAAATCTAAAATCAATGATGGACATAGATAATTTTATAGATTATATCTGTCTAAATATTGGTATGGGTAACACAGAGTTTTATCCCCGCTATGGAATGGCATGGCGAACAGTAAATACTGAAGGGACAGGTAAAATTGATGGTAAATGGAGATTTATATGTGGAGATATGTCTGACACCATATATCTGACAGATAAGCAGACGCCAACCATAAACACATATTTACAGATTGGAATGCAAAGTGATCTTTTGCTTCAAGCACTTCTTATGAATGAAGATTTTTGTAAAACATTTAAGGCAAGAATGAACAATATGATATCAAATGTCTTTACCGAAGAAAAATATTCTACGAATATTGATGAAATTGTCGAATTGATAAAAAAGCCTGCTTTGGCATCATATACAAGATATTATGGGAAGGCATCTGATAAATCTTATACAGAATTAGTTAAGAATATAAGAATCTTTTTCGAGGAACGGCCTGAATACCTAAAAAAGTATACTGTTGAGTATCTGGATAAGGGAGGAAATCTTGAAAAAGCAAGAGAGCTTCTGGAAGAAATTGAAAAGAAGGAGAAGGCTTCTAAAGGAACTATCGGCAGCGATGAAGAGACTTCGGATAGTGATGAAGTCATGGAAGACGGAACTATGGAAGTCGAAGAGGTAGATAATGAAGAAGCGCGAGAAGATGTAAGCGAAGAAAATGAAAGTGATAATGAGAAACAAAATGGGGAAGAGATGCAAAGTAAATCGGAAGATAGTGATATATCTATAATTACAAATCAAACTGATATTATTTCGCAGGAAGAGGAAGAAACGGATGGCGACAATTAAAGACATAAGAGAATATACAAGAGAGCTGATAATGGCTACTTTGAATAAGTCAGAACCAAAATCTATTCCTGAATCGTTGACTGTTTCTGAAATTGTGGAGATTGCTTTAAAAGGGCAGATGCAATATCTGATATTTAATTCGCTTATTAAAGTTTCGCAGGGTGCTGATGAATTCATTTTCATTAAGAAATCACTTTATAACAGTACTATGAAAACTTTTTTGCAGTCAGTTACTGCAAAAGAGATTACAAATGCCTTCGAAAAAGCTGGGATTAGACATCAGATATTAAAGGGGGCAGTGACAAAAACAATTTATCCATCACCTGAAATGCGAGAGATGAGTGATATTGATCTTGTTGTATATGGTGAAAGTCTCGATAACGCAGCTAAAATCATGGAGGGAATGGGATTTACAAATCATGGACTCATAAAGCATCATATGATTTTTTCTAAAAGTAATAGTATTGTTGTAGAAGTTCATTGGTGTCTTTTTGATGCCAATGCCGGAAAAGAACAACATATTTATTTTAAGGATAATTTTCGAGCAAAACTAAAGGATGGTACAAAGTATACATACGAGTTTAATCTTGAAGATTTCTATGTATATATGATAGCTCATATGGCTAAGCATTTTTTTGAAACAGGATGTGGAATCAGAAATCTTGTGGATATTTATATTTATATGGGTAAGTATTCAAAGCTTATGGATGTGGATTACCTTAAGCAGGAACTGACTAAGTGCGGGATTTTAGATTTTGAAAATAATATGAGAGAACTTGCTTTTATTTGGCTCGATGGTAAAGAATGTAATTCATTTTTTGAAAACCTTTTTGAATACATGGTTAATAGTGGGATATATGGCAAAACAGAAAATGGCATATGGAGTCAGCTGGCTAAGGAAACTTCAAATGGAAGTGATCATGTAAAATTGCATTATTTTTTTCCTTCGATTAATTTCATGAGAGAGAAGTATTCATGGTTAAATAAAACGCCATATTTACTGCCTGTAGCATGGGTAATGAGAGGATTTTCAGGAATGTTTAGTAAATCTGCAAGAGATCATATGGAAAAATTCGAGAATGCTGATGAGCAGGAAGTAAAAAAGATGCTTGAGATATATCATAAACTGAATTTAGGATTTAGAAGATAGGTAGTATTAGATGGAAGTAAGTAGATCCAAACGTACTCTGCAAAATGTCAGTGTAGGTTTTCTTAATCAAGTTGTAAATATGGTTCTTAGTTTTGTTTCCAGAACTGTATTTATTCATATGTTAGGAAACGAATTCCTGGGACTTAATGGTATTTTTTCAGATGTGCTAACTCTGTTATCGATGGCAGATTTAGGTTTTTCAACAGCTATGTCTTATAGTTTTTACAAACCTTTAGCAGAGCATAATGAAAACAAAATATCATCATTAATTGCCTTTTACAAAAAGGTATATAACATCATAGCCATAGCAGTATCGATTTTAGGACTTTGTTGTGTGCCATTTCTTAGATTTATCGTAAATACTGATACGGATATTTCAAATCTGGAAATATATTATTTGATTTCTTTGGCCGGTGTTGTAACATCTTATCTCTTTGTTTACAAAACAACACTGTTAACTGCAGACCAGAAGAATTATATTGTAGTAAATATAAGGATGGTTTCAAACCTTATAAAGGTTATTCTGCAGATTGTTAGTCTTGTTTTATTTAAAAACTATATTATGTATTTGGCTATTGGTGTAGTTGTGGAGATAACAAATAACCTTATTACTTCGAAAAAAGCAGAAAAGGAGTATCCATATATAAAGAAAATAGAGGGAGACAATAAAGTTGCTTTTGAACTAAAGAACAGAATTGTAGAGAATATGAAATCCGTGTTTATCTACAAGATATCGACAACAGTTTTTAGTGCTACTGATAATCTAATAATTTCAATAGTAGTAAGTACAGCAGCAGTAGGGCTATATTCAAATTATTTAATGTTTAGCCAAAAACTCTTACTTATAGAGCAAATAATTTTTTCAGCGATGACAGCAAGTATTGGTAATGTAATTGCAAAAGAAAATTATCAAAAGAGGTATAAGGTATTTCAGACAATTCAATCTATAAGCTTTATATTATGCGGAATAATTGTGGTAACTTTTTGCCTTATATCGAATGACCTCATTAGAGTTTGGCTAGGTGATGATTATGTTTTGTCAAAAGTGCTGGTTATTGCAGTGACTATCAACACTTTTTTCTCATGCAATTTGCAGCCTTTATGGTTATATAGAGATGCAACTGGTCTTTATCAGAAGACAAAATATATCATGCTACTTGCAACAATTGAAAATATTATTCTTTCTATAATACTTGGAAAGAAAATGGGTATAGCAGGGGTAATATTTGCTTCGGCTATTGCAAGATTAACAACATACTGCTGGTATGAGCCCAAATTGTTATTTAAGGAGTATTTTAATAATAGTGCAAAGAATTATTATAAGGAAATGTTGATAAATATTCTTCTGACAGTAGCGGTTATAGTTATTGGTGGAGCATTGTCGGAAAATATAAGACCGGATAATTGGACAATGTTGATATTCAAGATTTTTATAGTAGCGATATTGAGTAGTTTTATATATATCACTTTTTATTATAAGACTGAAGGTGCTCAAAACCTGATAAATAAAGTCAAGTCCTATTTTGGAAAAAGATTAGAAATGGATAACACGAATGGATGAACTTATAAGTGTAATCGTGCCTGTTTACAAGGTTGAAAACTACATAAGAAAGTGCATAGATTCAATTATTGCTCAGACATATACTACGCTTGAGATAATTCTTGTTGATGACGGATCGCCTGATAATTGCGGATTTATATGTGATGAATATGCTGAAAATGATAAACGAATAAGAGTTATTCATAAGGAAAACGGGGGATTATCAAGTGCACGAAATGCTGCACTTGATGTAATGAGCGGAGCTTGGATTATTTGCGTAGACAGTGATGATTATGTGCATCCTGATATGGTAAGAAGACTACATGATGCAGCGACTGAAAACAATGCAGAAATATCTATGTGCTCACACTATATAGAAAAAGCAGATAAGTTATTGATTACTGAAAGAGTGGAGGATGATATTCAGGTACTGGATAAAAAGACAGCACTCTATAAGTTAATTGAAGACAAGGAAATAAAAAATTATGCGTGGGGAAAACTATATAAATCAGAACTATTTGACGGAGTAAGGTATCCTGAGGGTAGAAATTATGAGGATATAGCCACAACATATTATTTGTTTGATAAGGCAAAAAAAATAGTAAAACTACCTGATTATCTTTATTACTACCTTATCAGAGAAGATGGAATATCCTTTAATAATTCAGCAGCTGCATGGCATAAAGGATGTCATGCGACTTGCCTTGGACAGGAAGAAAGAGCAGCGTATTTTTTACAAAAGGGGTATGACGATTTATATGAGCTTGCGATGGCAAAGCTTCTTCCATATCTATATTCGGATATTAGGAGCGGATATATTGTTCAATATGACGACAATATAAATGATACAAAATCATATTTGAAAGAACACATGCAAGAATTCATAACCAATTCGATGATATCTGATAAGGACAAGCAGATTATCTCAATTTACCTTAAAGATGAGTTTGCATTTAATGTTTATAACAGTTGCAAGAGTGTTTACAAAAAGTGTATTAAGAATATCTATAAACTAAAGAGAATAATTAAACCTGACAATTCTTCATTCGATTTTTCAATAGCAAATGGAAAATTAAAACGAATAGTATATTTTGAGCTACCATGTTTTGATAATCTCGGAGATCATGCAATAGCATATGTAACGGAATATATATTGAATAATATTTGTCTTAAAGAAGCTTATAATTATCAATTGTTTGTAGTTGATGGTTGGGAAACAGATCAGGCGATAAAATCGCTAAAAAAATGTATTACTCCCGATGATGTTGTTATTTGCCAGGGGGGAGGGAACTTTGGAAGCCTTTATGAATTTGCTGAGATTTTCAGAAGGAAGGTTTTGAAGGCATTTAAGAATAATAAGATAATAATTATGCCACAAACACTATATTATTTGGATGATGAGAAAGGCTCTCGTGAATTATTACTGGATCAAAAGGCAGTCAGAAAATGTAAACAAATGACAATATTTGCACGAGATGCAGTGTCATACAAACTTATGAAACAATATTTTCCGGCAGATATAATTTTGCTTCATGATACTGTTTCTTTGTTTGATGCAACATATTTAGCAAGCACAGAGAGGGAAGGAATTGTTATTTGCTTGCGATCTGATAAGGAAAGTGCACTAAAGGCTGAAGACAAAATAAAGATTATTGAGTTTAGCGAAGCAAATGCAAAAAAGATAATTGTTACAGACACATGTACCAATTATGAAGTTAGTCGTGCTGAACGCAAGAGAATACTTGAAAAAAAGATAAGCTTGTTTGGTGGTGCGAAACTTGTTATAACTGACAGACTTCATGGAATGATTTTCTCAGTAATCACTGGAACTCCTTGTATTGTTTTGGGTAATGATCATCATAAAGTGTTCGAAACATATAAGACTTTTTCGGATTGCAGTTATATAAAATATGTCAATTCTATAGATGAACTAAAACTGCTTTATAAGAGTTTAAGTAGGAACAATGCTGATGATAAAAAAATAAATTTGGCAGATGATTTAAAAATATTGGAGGATAAGATAGTCAACTAAAGTTGAAGCAGTTTGGAGTAGCAATATGAGTTTGATTGGAAGAATATACAGGTTTATCAGATATAATGAACATAAAAAAGTAACTCTACAAGCTTGGATATTATCTGCACGATTCAGGTATCAAATGCTTTATGAGAATACAGCAAAATTACATAGCAAATGGGGATTAGCGGGACAGGAATCTCAGGATGATGCAACACTTGATGAATATAGATTTGCTAAAAAAGTTTCTTATGCAGTTAATCAGGTTTGTAATAAAACCAAATGGGAGAGTAAATGTCTGGTAAGAGCACTTACAGCACAAAGATTACTTACAGAAAAGGGAATAGATTCAACACTTTATCTTGGATGTAAAGAAGATGTAAATGGAAAAATGGTGGCTCATGCCTGGATAAGGTGTGGAAGGTTATATGTTACCGGAGGAAATGGAGCTGCAGAAGGATATGCTGTAGTGGAAAAGTTTAAGGCAAGGGTATAGGAATGAGCAAGGTAGAAAAAATAAAACAATATTGGAATAAGAGAAATGATGCGAAGGTATATTTTAAATGGGTTTTGGGATATACAAAACCTTATATTCCTCAGCTTTCTATTTTAATGTTATTTGATCTTATCGGGACACTAATGTCTGTAGGTATGGCCATAATTGGAAAAGAGATGATAGATAGAGCAACAAATGGCAATCTTTCTGAACTTTGGACAATTATAGCCATGTATGTTTTCGTCATATTTGCCAGTCAGGGATTGGGAATCGTAAGTAATCTTGTATCGGTAGTTGTTTATGAGAAATTTGGATTTGGCATAAGGAAAAAGGTATATAGGCGTATTCTTGATACAAGCTGGATTGACATTTCCAAATATCATACTGGTGATTTGATGACAAGACTTACAAGCGACGTTGGAGCTGTAGCAGATGGAATATCTACTACTATACCTACAATCATAAGATTGTTTGTGGAACTACTCGTAACTTTCTTTACACTTGCATATTATGATTTACGTTTAGCGGTATTTGCACTTATGGTAGCTCCAATAGCGATGCTTGCTAGTTTTTGGCTTGGGAAAAAGCTTAAATATCTCACTGTCAAGGTACAGCAGACAGAATCTAAATATCGCTCATTTATGCAGGAGAGTCTTGCAAACATTCTTATTGAGAAATCATTTTGTCTTGAAGATTATTCTGAGCAGAGATTAACTCAGCTCAGAGACGAGCGTATTTACTGGGTATTTAAAAAGAACAGAACCAGTATGTTAGCTTCTGCTGCAATGGGAATGTCTTTTCAACTTGGATACATAGTTGCCTTCGCATGGGGAGCAATCTGCATTGCAAATAAGACCATTACCTATGGTACTATGACGGTCTTTTTGCAATTGGTTAATAGAATTCAGGCACCTATTGTTGGTCTTGCACAGCTTGTGCCTAAATTAATATCTATGCTTGCTTCTGCAGGTCGTATTATTGAGTTACAAAATCTGCCACGTGAGGAGTATATTGGAAAAGTTATAAAGCCTGAAGGTATAGGCGTTAAGGTTACTAATGTATCCTTTGGATATACGGATGAACTCGTTTTTGATGATGCGAGTATTGAATTTAAACCGGGTGAGTTCACCGCAATTGTTGGAAAATCTGGAATTGGAAAGACCACACTTGTAAGACTTATAATGGCTTTTACCAAGAATATGCAGGGAAATATAGCTTTTTATAATGCTAACGGTGAAATGCTTGATGCCAGTCCTGATGCCAGGAATTTTATAGCTTATGTGCCTCAGGGAAATACATTATTTAGCGGCACAATAAGGGATAATATACTGATGGGCAGAAAAGATGCTTCTGAAGAAGAAATTAAGGATGCACTTATTAGTTCGGCTGCCTACGATTTCATAAAGGACTTTCCTGATGGGATTGATACTGTAATAGGAGAAAAAGGCGTGGGAATATCTGAAGGCCAGGCACAGCGTATATCAATTGCCAGAGCACTTGTAAGAAGAGCTCCATTCCTTATCCTGGATGAAGCTACATCGTCTCTTGATGAAAGTACGGAGCTTCGTGTCCTTGATGGAATACGTAAATGGAATCCTGCGCCTACATGTCTTTTAATTACGCATAGAAGATCTGTATTACAGTACTGCGATAGGGAAATTCAGATTGTTGATAAAAAGATGAGGGAAGCAATATGACCAAGCTTTTGATGATCGATGATGATATAGAAGTCCTAAAAATTAATAAAAAATTTTTTGAAGAAAAAAACTGTCTTGTTGAAGTAGCTGATGTTGCTATAAAAGGCCTTCAACTTGCAAAGACTTTTAATCCCGACTGCATACTTCTCGATGTAATGATACCGGATCTTGATGGTTTCTCGCTTTGCAGAGAAATCAGAAAAATTACTGATGTGCCGATTTTGTTTTTATCAGGAAAGGTATCAGAGGATGATAAGATTGAAGGATTTGAATCCGGTGCTGATGATTATATTGAAAAGCCATACAGTCTAAGAGAACTATATGCCCGCATTCAGGTAAACATAAGAAGGCATACAAGAACAAACAGGCTAAAACAAGAAAGTATGACGATTAATTTAAATCCCTTTTTTGTTGACATTGAGAATCATAAGCTTATGTATGGTAATGAAGAGATAGCTTTGTCGAATAAGGAATATGATCTTATCTTATTTCTGGCTCAGAATATTGGAAAAGAAATAACTTTCGAAGAAATTGGGTATAGGCTATGGGGAACCTACATAGAAACTGACAGGCGTAATGTTATGGTTAATATGTCGAGACTTAGAAAGAAAATAGAGAGCCAGACCGGAATCGATAATTTGATTGAAACTGTCTGGGCAAAGGGATATAAGCTTGTAAGATTAAAAAACTAACTTTTTTAAGAGGGGAAAATGGATAAAAAAAGAGAGTTCCTTCAACCTTCAGTTGATACCGATACTATTGCTGAATTATCACAAAAGCTTATAGAGGTAAATAATGAGCTAAAGCATTCTGAGCATGAGAGAAAAATGGTGCTCGAAAACATATCGCATGACCTGAGGGCTCCGCTTACTGCAATAAGAAGTGCGATAGATTATCTTGTTTTAAAAAGTGATGACTCTTCCAATACGATTTCTAAAGAAGAACTGGATACATATTTAAAACTATTTGATATGAGAGTAAAGACTCTTGAAGTATTGGTAAATGATCTGTATTACCTGACGTGTATTGACAGCGGTAGTGATGGTTTTGAATTCAAAAATATTCCGATAGCGCAATTTTTGGAGGAATACTTTTTTTCAACTGAGATTGATGAAAAATATAAGGACTATAATCTAGTTTTAGATGTTCCGGAAGATATGAAGGATTACGTTAAGCTGGATATAGCTAAGTTTAGCAGGGTTTTGGATAATCTATTTAATAACGCAAGGAAATACTCTGATTTTGGGAGCACGATATCCTTAGGGGTATATCGATCAGGAAATGAGGTATGCGTTTATGTAAAAGACAATGGTCGTGGTATATCAGATAAAGCTATTCCGTATATATTTGACAGGACATATAGAGAGTCTGATTCAAGAACCCCTGAAAAGGAAGTAAGTAGTGGTCTGGGACTATCTATAGTTAAAAGTATTGTTGAAAAACATAACGGAAAAATTGAATGTAAAAGCAAATTAGGTGATGGCAGTGAGTTTCTTATATATTTGCCTATATTAAATGAACTGGATAAGCGTGAAATAAATGAATAAAGTTAGCATAATTGTTCCAATTTATAATGGTGAAAAGTATATAGATAACTGTGTAAAGAATCTTAAAGCTCAGAGCTACTCTGATCTGGAATTTATTTTGGTGGACGATGGAAGTACAGATAAGACACCTCAAATATGTGATGATTATGCGATAAAGGATGAGAGATTTAAGGTTGTACATCAGAAAAATGGTGGACTTAGTGCTGCAAGAAATGCGGGAACAAATGCAGCGACAGGTGATTACATTGTTTATGTAGATGTGGATGATGACATTGAAAGTAACCTTGTTGAAGACAATGTTAAGCTTGCTATTGAGAATGATGCAGACGTTGTATTTTACAGCTTTTGGTATCATAACCTGGATACAGGTATAAGAACTGAGAACAAATATAATGGCTATTTTTGTGGAAATGACGAAGAATTCTTTTGTAATAAGCTAAATGACACTGTTGATACAGAGGTTTTTAATGCACCATGGAATAAATTATATAAAATTAGTTTTTTGAAAGAAAATAATTTAATTTTTTTACCGGAATATCCGATTTATGAGGATATTATCTTTGCGTCAAAGATGCTTCAATATGCTAAGAGAATTGTAGTTAATCCCAATAGATATTATGTCTATTATCTTAGAAGTTCCGGAAGTCTTCTAACAAAGTATGTTGATGGTTACTATGACAGTGTGACAAAATTCTACGATAATTCAATGGATTATTGTGAACTACATAAGAATAATCAAATGCAAAAGAACAAGCTATCAAATCTTTATATCAGATTGGTAACAACAAATCTGAAGCAGATCAGTTGCAGGGAGCAATTTTCCTTAAAAGAGAAACTTAATAGAATTTCGTATATATGTAATTATGGAAAATTTCAAGAAGCGCTTGGCAGTGATGGAATCGAAAAAAGAAAGAAGTTAATTAGATTCTTGGTATTAACAAAAAATTATATTGGGATTTTGGTTATGTATAGAATTAGGAATACTCTGAAAATTTGATTGAATTCGTGAAGCAAAAGAAAACATATGATGAGAGTTTTGAATAAAAGAATTACATTTATTCAAGTATTAAGAGCTGTTGCTTTTATAGTTTTTTTTATCTCATTATAGTAATGAAGTGCCTTCGAAATTAGGTCATATGAGTACATGTTTTTATGTTAATAGTATTTCTTATACCAAATGATGGAAAAAAGTTTAAATGTTGAGAGGGAAGTATGTTATTAATTAAGAACCATATTAGAAATGAGAAAATCCTTTTACTATTAGGATGTTTTTTTGTTGCATTTTTAATAATATCAATATGTTCAAAAAGTTCTTTCCTTTATCCTTTGAATAACTGGGGGGATGCGGGATGCTACTATGTCGAGGGAAGAGGAATTCTTGAAGGTATGGTCCCATATAGAGATCTTGCTGAGCAAAAAGGACCGGGAATATTTTTTGTATATGCCCTTGGGTTATTGGCATCAAAAACAAGCTTTATCGGGATTTTTTTAATCGAAGTAATTTGTGCGACGTATTTCTTGTATTATTCAATTAAAACTGTTTCAGTTTTCTATGATACGAAGGGATATGAACTGATTATGGCAGCGCTGCTTTCAGCTGCAGTATATGCATCGTATGTTAATAGACATGGTGGTGGCCCTGAGGAAATGTCATTGGCACCTTTTTCGTTTATGCTTTTTCTTGCAGTCAGATATGTGATAGGAGATTTACTACCATCTGCAAAACAAATGATAATTTTAGGAATAGGTGCAGGGCTGATTTTTTGGACAAAGTATACTTTATGCGCTATTTATATTGCACTTCTTCTTTTTATGATGATTCACTCCTTGATAAGGAAGGAATCAACACGTTTTTGGCGGCAGATTTTCTTTTTTATAATTGGATGCATTATTATTTCGATCCCTATTTTAGTTTTTTTTGTAGCTCATGGTGCATTAAATGATCTATTTACTCAATATTTTTATAATAATATTTTTCTTTATAGAACAAATGAACGTATGAACCAAGGAATTTATGCCAACCTAATAAGAGGTGTTAAATATTTGTTTAAGCTAAGAAATGTTTTTTCTGTTGGATTAATCTTTTTTGGATTTTTATGGATGATTATAAAGAAAAAATATAATTTATTTATTGGACTAGGCGCTTCTTTTTTGTTTTCGTTTTTTGTGCTTAATGCTGGTACTGTGCAAAGATACGGGAATTTCCCACTTTTTATTTTTTGTACATTTGGATTTTTACCAATTTTAGATGTTCTTACAAAGAAAGGTATTAAATGTAATTTTGTAATAAATTTTTTGATAATAGTTTCGTCGACACTCATTGCATATAAAGTTTGTCTACATACACATGACATTCTAAAAAGTAAAGAAGATATGCCACAATATACGTTTGCTTATGAAATGGAGAGCTATAATATTAAAGATTATAAAATGCTATATTATGGAGAGTTGGATGCAGGATTCTATTTCGCAAGTATGAAAATGCCGACATGGAGAGCTTATGCTCAGCTAAATCAGGGAGGTAGTGAATTAAGGGATGCTCAGAATGCATATGTAAATAACCTTGAACCTGATTTTATAATTTCTGAAAAGATACTTTGTGATTCTACTGAATACGATAAAATTGTAGCTGAATATGATGGAAAAAATCAAATAGTTGAATTTGATAATTTTGGATATGAATTGATTGATAAAAAGACTTTTTACTATGAAGAATTTAACCATGTGGTAATGCTGTATAAGAAGAAGTAAAAAAGACTACTTTATTCTGGTAGATAATATTAAGCATGTATACATGGATAAATGTTTTAATGATATGGATATGTATATAAAGTCGAAGAGGACAGATAATGAAAGTATTAACAAAAATACCAATAATATTTTTTTTCTTAATATTTGCTATGGTATTTGCAATAACTCCCGTATATGCGCCAGAATCAAGTTCGAGTTTTAATATTGTATTGTTTATATTTGGAATAGTGATTGTAAGTGTGATTACATATATAAACAGTAAAGTTATCATAAACTTGGGAAAGAAGAGCAGTAGCATACCAATCAGCGATAAGCATTTTTTTATAGCGAGTTTTGGAATTTATGCAGTAATTGGCTTTTTAATGCAATTGGTATTTTTTCCGGCAACCTTATCAAATGATACTATTGTTGTAATACGTGGTGGAATGGGAGTCTCAGGGCAACATCCATGGATGTATATAGCTTTGCTTAGAGGAATTGAAAAGATAGTTAAAGCATTAGGAGGGGCTGATAATGAAGTCTTCATAATTTTGGCATTCTTACAAGTGTTATTTGTATCTTTTTCATACAGCATATGTACACTATGGTTGAAAAAAAGAGGTTTAGCTAAAGTACCTTTACTAATAATCAGCTTGTTTTTTGCTACTTGCCCTATACTAAATTTGTATATGGTAACTATAATCAAAGATGTGCCATTTGCTATTGGAACTTTACTTATAATCCCCATGATGTATGAAATATGGGAGAGCAAAGGAGACAAATTAAGTGATCGCAGTTTTTTGATAAAGTTTATGGCTTGTACTGTTCTTTTTTTCTTTAGAAGTAATGGAGTAATAGTATGTGTACTGCTTACTTCTTATCTTATGATTGCTTATAAAAAATATATAAAGAGTGTTTTGGCATATTTGACTTTTGTTTTTATGCTTATTGGCATGACGAAATTGGTGCAAAATGTTGCGCATGCTCCTTATAGGTTCAGGGAGGCTGTAGGAATTCCAATACAGCAGATAGCAGCTACAGTTTGTAGCAATGGAGAAATAACCGAGGAACAATACTCATTTATAGATAGATTGTTACCAATCGAGGAAATAAAAAACAATTATGATCCATATAATGTTGATACATTAAAATATGGTTCTATTGAACTGGATAGTGATTTCTTGAATGAAAATAAACGGGAATTTCTTAAAGTGTGGGGACAATTGCTTTTTAAAAATACTAATATTTATATTGACTCATATTTGAGGACAACATATGGCTTTTGGTCATTTTCGAACAATAATACAAAAATGCGGTATACATATATTGGAGCATTTGCAGATCAGTTTATGTATTACGATTGGATGGAATCTGAAAATATTAAGCCAAAATCTATTTTGCCATCAGACATACAAACAGCTTGCGAAGAACTAATTAATTCTATTTCATTTTTTCTTGGGGCCGGAGTAATGGCGTGGTTAATATTGTGTATTATGGCAGCACTTGTTCTTAAATATGGTTGGAGCATTTTGATTGTAGGATTGCCATCAATTTTATGCTGGGCAACATTATTAATTTCTACTCCAATAGCTTTTCAATGGAGATATGCATTGTCTTTTGCATATGCATTGCCTATATTGTATGGTATTTCCATGATTAAACAATGATAAATTTGAAAAACAGAGATGTTTAGCTTATTTGTGATGACATGAGATTGCAGGAGGAATTAACAGTATGGAGGATTATATAAAATGGTAATTCAAAGTCCCATTATGAAAAGAAATTCAGGAATAGAATTATTAAAAGTCATTGCGATTTTCCTAGTAGTATTTACACATGTAAGTAACAGCCTTTCAGCGGAACAACTTTTGAATATTAAATATCCCGTACCGAATTTTAATATATTTTTTGTTTATTTTGCCAAGCATTTTGGCGGGATAGGAAATATTATTTTTGTTGTATGTTCAAGCTGGTTTCTATGTGATTCAAAAAGAATTAGAATTGAAAAGATTTTAAAAATTATAGTTGATGTATGGATTGTTTCAGTATCTATCTTTATTATTTATTTTCTTTTTGGATTAAGGGCTAATCCATACTTTCTAGTTACTGTTTTTTTTCCAAATCTATTTGGGACGAATTGGTTTATAACATGTTATATGATTCTTTACTTAATTCATCCAGGACTTGTATTTATTACAGATAGTTTAAAGCAAAGGTCTCATGCTATTGTATGCATAATAATTTTCACTGCGTATTTTGTGCTTGGATTTATTCGAAATGAATTACTTTATAGTAGTGATTTAATAGTATTTGTTTCTATTTTTATTATTGTTAGCTATATAAAAAAATATATGAATGATTTTCATAGTAACATAAAGTGCAACCTTTTACTTTTGTGTATAAGTGTACTTGGTCTCATAGGCTTATATAGTTGTTTATATTACTTAAGTATTACTGTGTCAGTATTAGGAGGTAAATTTCTAATTACTAGTTTTAATAATAATCCATTTGCGTTGTTTATAGCAATTGCTCTTTTCAATATCTTAAGCAATCTAGAGTTTTATAACAAACTAATTAATAATATATCCAGCATGTCTTTATTGATTTATATTTTTCATGAAAATAAGTGTTTTAGGTTATTTACCAGAGAAAAAATATGGCTATGGCTAATTGATAGATTTGGCATGAGGTATCTGATTATAATGATTATTTGCTTTTCATTTTTCCTTTTAACTGTGTCATGTATTTTGAGTTTTTTATACAAAAAAATCTCCAGTAAATTTGTATTGGAGTTAGTTGAAAGAATAGGAGATTTTTTGATAAAAGTTGGCTACTTGTTCTCCAATAAACTTATGAATATCAAATAATAATATTTACTGAAATTAATTTTATGGACACATAATTTTGCAAATTGAATATACTAGGGAATCGTGATTCCTTTTATAGATGCTGAGGATTTAAGATGAAAAGAGATCTCATTAGTGTAATTGTGCCAATTTATAATGTTGAGCAATATCTTGATGAATGTATTAGGAGTATTGTAAATCAAACATATAAGGACATAGAAATAATATTGGTTGATGATGGATCACCTGATAATTGTGGCGAAAAGATTGATCATTGGGCGAAAAAAGATGAACGGGTTATTGCCTTACACAAAAAGAATGGTGGATTAGGTGATTCTCGTAATTATGGATTTGCACATTCTACCGGTGAATATATTGCCTTTATTGATTCAGATGATTTTGTTGATAATAAATATTTTGAAAAATTACTTACACTTTTAAAACAAGAAGATGCTGATATGGCGGGGTGCAGATTCTTTAGAAATAATATCGATAATAAAGGGTATAGATATCCTTATCCAAATGAAAAATATAGGTTTGTAGGGGATAAAGAATATTTCCTGGAACGCTTGTATAACGATTTTGGGGTTTTTTGCGTAGCATGGGGCAAACTTTATAAAAGAAGTATTATTACTGAGAACATGTATCCCAAAGTTAAGATAAGTGAAGATGCACTTATTATTAGGGAACTGGCATATCGTTGCAATAAGATAGCATACATCCCTGATGCACTTTATATGTATAGGGACAGACCAAATAGTATTATGACGGTCCAAAGAAAGGGAACATTGGAAAATGAAAAACAAGTAGTGATGTGGCTTGAACGAGATATAGATTTCTATAAAGGAATACATAATAACAAATTGCAGGCAATAGCAGAAAAGGCATACTGTTATGTATTGGCAAATGATTGGAATAAGCTTGATAGAGAATGTCAAAAATATTTCCAAAGCAGATACTTTAAAGCATTAGTGCATATGATATTTAATAGCGGAAATAGATTTGCTGTGAAGTGTAAGTACATGTTATTGGCCTTTAAAATTATATTTAGAATAAATGCTTGGTGAGCCTTGTATGTGTACGGAGGTTAGAATTGAAAAACATTGAAAAGGTAATCTTAACTTTTATTATTTTTGTAACAATGGGGTTGATTATTCTCTTTGGCTTAAGAAAAGTAAATTATCATTGTGATGAAATATGGACCTACGGATTAGCAAATAATATTGGTGGGATAAGTCCAAATTTTGAGATAGGAAAAGCTTATAGTGGAATGGGGCCTTTTGAAAGTTTTACAGAGGTTTTGAATGGAGAAGCATTTAGTTATGCTAATGTTTGGGAGAATCAGGCTAAGGATGTTCATCCACCTTTTTATTATATTTTAATACATACAATAAGCTCAGTGTTCAGGGGATCATTTAGTAAATGGTATGGAATTGGGCTTAATATTTTCTGGATGATATTGATTTTAGTATTTCTTTATATGCTTACAAAAGATATTGCTAAGAATACAACTGCATCATTTGGAGTAATAATAGCCTATGCTACCTCAGTAGTGTTTATGGATACTATGCTACTCATAAGAATGTATGCCCAGTTTACATTTTTTGTAATTTTACTTATTTATTTATTTGAAAAAAACTGGGATAAAAAACCGGAAAAGCAATTTCTTATAAAGCTATGTGCTACTTTATTTCTCGGAATGTTAACACATTATTATTTTCTATTTATAGCATTCTTTATGTGTCTTGTGTATGGCATAAGATTGATAATAGCAAAGAATAAAACGGATATCAGAAATTATATCATTTCTCTAGGCATAGCAGGATTGTCGTACGGAATTGTCTGGTACCATATTATAGCGCACATATTTAATGGATATAGAGGGGCAGAGGCGATTAGTAAAGCTACCAGCTTTGGAGGTCTTATAAGTGGCTTTATAGGAATGTGCAACCTTCTTAATGAAGAGGCCTTTGCCGGATTAATAATAGTATTTATTATTTTATGCATTATATTTTTATTCCTTCACATAAAAGAAGGTTCATTAAGATTGAATTTCACAGGGTACCTGTTTCTGTGTGGTGTATTTTATGTATTGATTGTAGGAAAAATCTGTCCCAAAATTACTACCAGATATATTATGCCGATAGCCTGGATATTTATTATGTGTGCATTTATTGCATTTAGGTATATATTAAATATCTTTGTAAAATCAAGCATATCTGAATACATAGTTATTGCATTATTCTGTTTGCTTTCTGTTGTGAATATTGTAACCAGGAACTTTTATGTACCTATGGATTATTATAACGCAGATCAAATGGCGGCTATAGAATGCGCAGAAGGAAAAAATGCAGTTGTATATATTGATGTTGATTGGAAAATTCTATATGATTTTGTTATTCTTCAAAAAGCCGACAGTTATATTTTTGCAGATGAGGAAAGTTTTCAGCAAATAATTGATGAACAAAAGGATGATTATATTGTTATCATCAATGTTGATGATAACAATGATAACCATATAGAAACACTTGATGCTCAGCTTTTATATGAAGATGGCAATAATTTCTACTATCTGGTGAAAAAGTAATTAATAGAAATTAACAATTACTGATAAATCACCATTTTCAATAGCTTGCTTATATTCATTTTGTGATGTAGCAGAGTAGGCGCTGTTTATTCCTATCCTAACGTAGGTACTTCCTTGTGGGATAGGAATATTTTTTTCTATGAAGCCATTCCAGTCATTTATTTTATCAATCATTTTATTATTCGAATCAAAAAAATAAACGTAATGGATTCTATGATCAGACATTTTATTCCTTATAGATAAACCAACATAAATCGATTCCTTGTTTTTGGGAATAGGGTATGAGCCGTTTCCATCGACATTTAATATTATGGAACCCCAATTTTTATCTTCTATGAGATCACCAGTCTGCTGATTAATTGACATATACTGGAATTGTTTCCAATCTGATAATAAGTTTGTATCTTTTGAAGTATAAGGTTTGGGACTCATTATGGATGAAATCATAGACTCGTTGCATGTTAATGAGTTCCTGTCAACTATAGCAAAATTACTACCATTATCCCAATATATGCATTTTATTCCATGATCAGTAGCACGAGCAATGTAATTTGAAGCATGTATAGCTCTGTACTGTGCTGGTGTATATGTATCTGTGGTTCCCCATTCATCAATAATCACAGGAGCGCCAATTTTTTTTGAAAAAGATTGAACTGATTCGAAAAAGGGTTCAAGTGACTGATCAAATGCTGAAGAGTAGTCATGGACAGACACAATCAACTTATCAGTTGAGGTATCTTTAGGCAATACAAACGCATTTTGGAATTTTTCGCCACTGGAATGAAGGAGAGGGGGTACAACTAAAATTCGATTGGAATTATTCTTGCCACTTTTTCTTACAACATCAACAAATAGCTGGTTTAGTTCATTCATCTGATTTGCAGCTCTTTTTCCAAAACTCCAGTATTTTTCATAATTATCAATCTCATTATAAGCTTCAAATAATAAGTGGCTATCATAGGAAGAAAAGGTAGAAGATATTTCTGTCCATAAAGAAGTAGCATCAGCTTTTATTTTGCTGAATTCTTTTTCATTTACACCGGCATGTATAAGTGAACCGTCATGATGAATGTTAATAATTACATAAAAATTATCTGATATGCAGTAATCAACTACTTCTTTAACTCTGCGTAGCCAGTCGGGGTGAATATGCAAAGATCCGGTTTTATCACGATAAGTGTGTGTATGCCAGGTTACAGGTACCCTAATGACATTAAAACCTAAAGATTTCACATAATCGATTTGAGCTTTTGTTACTTCAGGATTACCCCATATAGTTTCCTGCGAAAGATTCCCATCACCGGTAGGGTCGCCATAATGCGAATCAAGAGAGTTACCAAGATTCCATCCGGTATTCATTTCCTCTATAAAATTTGTGGCAGACAGGGATACCTCTGCAGATGCTGAACTTGAAATAGTATTTATGGAGCAAATTGTGATTAGAAGTGCAGCAAACAGCATTCTGGAAAAATTGTTTTTCATTTTAAAATTCTTTCCTATTTGATATAAAAATTTAATCGAACAAAATCAATCAGACTAATTATATTTATGTTTAAATTCTCTTTTTACAACAAGATAAAATATGGGAAAACAGTGTCTTGCTAAAAAACGTGAACAAAAGATTGTTATTTTATTTGGTTCTGATGAGTATTTAAACAATTTTTTGTAATTGTCGTAGTAATGATTGTATAGGTCCTTAATATGCTTTTCTGATTTATGCCAGGAGTTTAGTTTGCACTGAACTCGTAAGCGTGCAATTTTTGCCAGTGCAAATAAAAGATATCGAAATGAAAATGATTCATCTGTTGACTTAAATATTTCGAAAATCTTTATATATACATTGGCAGCTTCTGTAGCCACATCTTTTGTCCCGGCACCCGTAATGCTTTCACTTCTTATCCTATACCCGTATAGCCTTTTATTGGTCCATACAGCTCGTTTGATTCTAACAGAACAAAGAGCATTAAATAAGATGTCCTGATAAGCAGTATTGGGCTCGAAATAGAGTCCTTTAATCAATGAGGCGGGATAAAGTTTATTCCATGTCCAGCCTATAGGACCGGTAAATGCATCTGCAAAGTGTTCTATATATTGAGCATGATTTTCAATTGTAAAGGCATCGTCAGATGTTGTTGTAAATGATGGTAAAGAGATTCCATCTTTAAAAGCTGATTCATGACATAAAGCGATGTCTGCATTGTGATCTACTATGTGATTAACTAAGATTTCTATGAGATCAGGATGGAGAACATCATCCGGGTCTGCAAAATATACATATTTACCTGAAAATTTATCAAGAGCAAGATTTCTGGCATTGGAGACACCACCATTTTTAGTGGATTGTATTACTTTTATTCTTGAATCTTTGTTAGCCCAATCGTTACAAATCTCTAAGGAATTGTCAGTTGAACAGTCTTCAGAAAGGATAATCTCAAGATTTTTATATGTCTGTGAACATAATGTGTTTAGAAATTCATCTAAATATTCGGACACATTATATACTGGTACTATTACGCTAACTAATTCATACTTCATTTTATAATCATGTTCCTTCAATAATTAATTACTGAAACTTCGCAGTTACAAAACTGCGGTTGAACCTTGATAATTCAATAAAAATTGGCAATTAAGTACCAATCATGCTGCCTGAAGATGACGTTGCATGGATGGTGTAAGTGCAGATACAAACTTGTCTATCATTAAAGATATTTATTCTTCATCGAGATCAAATTCTTGTATCATCATGTTTGAGACAATCTCCATAATGATGTTAAAAGCATAGATGAATGTTACATCGGCCACCTCATCCATGAAGTATGCAAACAACTCGCCTAAAGTTCGAGGATCTTCTGATTCGCGATTTTCTACTGCAAGCATCATGTATCGAGTAAATACGATTGCAACATGCGCTGTCATAGCATCATAAGAAAGAGACTTACATTCTTTTGCCAGCTTGAGATAGCTTTTACACATCTTGAAGAAAACCTCTATCTGCCA